>JAUXVJ010000033.1 GCA_030684515.1 Actinomycetota bacterium | reverse complement strand
TTCGACTCGAGCGATCCCTGCGGGTGGACGAGAAGACCGCCGTTGCGCTAGCCCTTGAGCAGGCACTGCACGCCGCCGGTGGCAAGCCGATCCTGTCCGACGTCGCCCGAGCATTACGCGAACCCGATCCCTTGCTAGCCCAAGCCATCTCACGCACTCCCGTCGAAATGCTCGAAGCCGGCAACGCCGCCCGCTGGGCGTTCGACGGTCTGCTGTCCACGGTCGCTCGCGACCTCTTCGACGGGCCCAGCACGACGAGGTTTGATTCGACTGCACCGATCGTCGCAATCGACCTTTCCGATCTGTACAACGACAACGGGAACCTGTCGATCGCCTTCACTTGCGCCTCCGCGTGGATGGAGGCCGCGCTGGCGACGCCGGGCAACGGCCAACGGTTCGCGGTCTATGACGAGGCCTGGCGAGTGCTGTCGCACGCGCATGGAGCGATCGACCGACTGCAGCAGCAGTTCCGCCTGGCTCGCGCCTGGGGGCTGTCCAATGTCCTGGTCCTGCACAACCTGCGCGACACCCTGAATGTCGGCGACGCGGGCAGCGCCGAACGCAACAAGGCTGAATCGCTCCTGGCTCTGGCCGGCACCAAGGTGATCGGCTACCAGCCCGCAAAGGAACTCCCCGGCACTGAAGCAGCACTAGACCTGACACAAGCCGAGGTCGACGTCATCGCCAACTCATCCCGCGGGGAGTTCCTCGTCAAACTGCAAACCACCGCAGGTGTGCGCTCCTACCGCATTCGCGTGGACCTCCACCCCTATGAGTTGCAGTGGTGGGACACCACCGCAGGGATGCACTCCACCGGAGTCGTCGACGAGGAGCCCGCCGCATGAGTGCCAACGCCAATTCGGGCAGCTCGTTTGCGATCGAGAAGGCCGTCGTCTTCATGGTGGCTACCGCAGTCACCGCATTCGGCTTGATCCACCTCACCGGTATCGCCCTGGCGAAGATCGCGGGCGACCAGGCGCCAACGTTCACGCCCGGACGCGCGCTTGACGTGCTCAAGCTTCAGCCATATGCACCACACGTGTCACCCATCGCACACCTGATTCTGATCATGGTCATCCTGATCGCTGGTTTGGAAATCGCTCGACGACTCATGCGATGGCGCGCCGGCAGTAAGGCATCAGTCGCGCATCGGGCGAACGAGTTCGCTGCCCGGCCCGGTTGGTCCACTCCAGCCGGTGTGCGTACCGCTGCCTCAATCAAGCAGCTCAACGTGCAGGCAGCCGTCTTGCGGCCCTCTGTCCCTGACCCTCGACCCCAGGACCTGGGCTACTTCTTAGGAACTAGCAAGGGGCAGCAGGTGTGGGCCTCCGTCGAGCGCAGCGTCCTGGTCATCGGCCCACCCGGATCAGGCAAAGGCCTGCACATCGCCATCAACGCGATACTCGACGCACCCGGGCCGGTCATCACCACCAGCACCAAACC
>JAUXVJ010000032.1 GCA_030684515.1 Actinomycetota bacterium | reverse complement strand
AGGGCGGACCTGGTCGAAACTTCCCGGATCCGAACCCCACGACTCTCGCGGGCGCCCCTGCACCGCGTTCAACCCGAAGGTGGCAATCTCCTTGCCTTCGATCAGCCAGGCGTCAGTGCCGTCGTCACGACGGATCACCCGAGGCACCCGAGACTTGAACTTCACCGGGACGTGATCACGGAAGTAATCGCTCAACGATGGCGGCTCAACGGTGTGATCGTCGGTGCTGATCAGCACCATGTCCTCAATCTTCATCGGGCACTCCCAGCTGTGATTCCTGCACTAGACAGCCTGCCATTTCATGAAACATTCGTCAGTAAAGCGGGCAGTGGGTTGCGCGTCAAGAGGAACTCGACTGTCCTGCTCAAGACCTGGCCGGAATTTGGTGAGCTTCCCGCTTGCGTACTCACCCGTTCGGCGCCAGATCGGAGCAAGGCGCGCACGACTTTGCGGCCTCGAATCTCGGCTCATGTTTGGCCGTACGGTCAGTCGAATTGCTGCTATGCGATTTCACTCCTATCTCGACAGCGCACGCGCGGGCGTTGGTTGCCGGTGCTGCGTACGTCCAACGCGGACTGGCCATCAGGTAGGAGGGACTGCCCCCGCTTTGATTGCCTCGCGGGGTTGAGTGCTCAGCCCGCGAGGCGTAGTTCTTCGCGGGTGACCCATTGCTTGCGGTTGAGGACGTTCTTCTGCAGCAGGGCGAAGAAGGATTCCATGGCGGCGTTGTCGCCTGCTGATGCGACGCGGCCCATGGATCCGATCAGGCCGTTGTTGCGCAGCATCATGGCGAATTTCTTGGATCGAAACTGGCCGCCTCTGTCGCTATGAACAATGGTGCCGGCTGGCCTACCGCGCAGCATGATCGCCATCCGTAGCGCGTTGACCGCCAGCTCGGAGGTCATCTGGGAGTCGATCGCGTAGCCGACGATCCGGTTGGAGGCGCAGTCCTTGATCGCGCACAGGTAGATCTTGCCTTCCATCGTCCAATGCTCCGTGATGTCGACCAGCCATTCCAGGTTCACTGCCACGGCACTGAAATCCCGGTTGACGTGATCGTCGTGGACGGCGGGCCCGGCCTTCTTGCCTGATCCGAGGCGCTTGATGATGCTCGAGGAGATCCCCTGCAGGGCGCACAGGCGCTGCACGCGGTTCTCCCCGACCTGGAACCCCATCGAGTGGATCAGCTCATCGGCAATGAGTCGCCACCCGAACTCGGGGTCATCAGCATGCACGTCCAGGGCGGCGTTGATCAGATGCGCGTCGTCCCAGTCCCGTTGCGACACTGGGTTCCTGCGCCAGGCATGGAAGGCGGTCGTGGAGAACCCCAGCACCCGGCACGACACCGTGACCGGGTTCCCCTCGCTGGCCAGAACCGCCACGAGGGGATACATCATTTTGGGTTCACGCCCCGTCCCAGATACACCGCCGCCCGCCGCAGGACCTCGTTCTCCTGCTCCAGCAGTCGGATCCGCTTGTTGGCCTCCCGCAGCTGCGCCGACTCGGCCTGCTTCACCCCCGGCCGGCGGCATTCCTCGACATCGTCGAGTTTCAGCCAGCGCTGCAGGCACGACTCCGAAATCCCGAAATCACGAGCAACCTGGGACACCGGGGCATCAGAGGAACGGGCAACCGCGACGACATCGCGACGGAGCTCCAACGGAAACGCTTTCGGCATGACAGACATCCTTCCAGCGAGGACGAATCCTCACAGGCTAGGAAGCAATCAAACTCGGGGCAGTCCCGATGACACCGACTCTGGCTGAGGACCGAGCTTCTGCTACACGCACATTCATCGCCTTCGGGTTGACCAACTTCAGCATGACAGCGTCCTTCCAAATGAAGTGGAACCAATCCCAGAGCGGTTCACAACACCCTGCGACGCCAGTGCAGATAGGCAATTCTCTTCAGCGACGGCCGCGGATGCGATCCGAGGGCTTCGGGAGGTGCTGTTGAAGGCCACATGTGTATGAAACGCGGAAACCCGCCGGGCTTGCCTGAAATTCACGTGCAAGGTCTGAGTGAGGGCACGGCGGTGACGAATGCTATTAGCCTTATGTCTACCTTTCTGTCTTCGAGACAATGGAGCATCCATGCGGCCTAGTCAGGCACACGCCACACGAGTCCAGGGATCCGGAAACCAGACCTACATTTTGGGCCATGGACTCGGCGGCACCCAAGCGCACTGGGAGGTGGTTGCAGAACATTTGCAGCAGCGAGCACGTGTGATCACTTTTGACCTTGCCGGGTCAGGTGCGTGTGATCCTTCGGTGTATTCGCCTATTCGCCACGCGAGCATTCTTGGCTTTGCCGATGATCTTGCCCAGATCTGCACCGATTTGGAGGTTCGAGGCGCGACATTTATTGGACATTCCATGTCGGGCATGGCCGGGGCGCTGGCGGCTGCGGCTGATCCGGGGCTGTTCTCCAAGCTGGTCATGGTCGGCTCAAGTGCCCGGTATCTTGATGATCCAGCCACTGGCTACATCGGTGGGTTCAGCCGAGTCGGCTTGGATGAGATGCTCGCCTCAATCGAAGCAGACTTCATGATGTGGTCCGCAGGATTCGCGCCCTATGTCATGGGCCATGCGGAACGACCCGAGTTGGCCAACGAATTTACCCAAAGCTTGCGCCAGTACCCACCAGATGTCGCCTACACAATTTTGAATGCGGCGTTCAGCAGCGACTTCCGAAGCTACATGCCCCTGGTTTTGCCGCCAACGCTGGTGCTTCAGGGCACAGATGACCCCGCGGTACCACTCGTGGCGGCCATGTGGCTCGCAGATGCGATTCCACATGGCGAATTGGAACTCCTCGACATCGTCGGGCACTTCCCACACGTCGTTGATCCAGAATCAGTCATCGCAGCTATGGAGCCCTTCCTGGAGCGCGCACCCGGATGAGCGCATTGACCGCCACGAGTTTGCGCTCGATTTGCGATGCTGTGGAGGCAAACGCCGCGTTGCTGTGGCGAGTCTCCGCTGTCGATCGCGGTCTGGCGGTGTCCTGCACGCCAGTGGGATTGGTTCAACTGGGCGCTGAGCATCCCCTGCCAACCAATGTCTCTGAGCCGGCACTGGTGTCAGACCCTGGCCAAATGTCTTCGCTCCTTCCAACATCGGCCAGGCTTGCGTTGGCAGGGCGTCAAAATGCGGTCGCTTGTGTACCTGTAACGCGGGGGGACTATCAACTTGTGGTCATCTGGGCGGATCAAAGTCCTGGCCCGAATGCGATGGAGTACCTCCTAGGTCCCGCTTGCGAAGCGCTCGCGGCAGACGTGGCTCGCACAGAAGCGGCAGAGCGGTCTCTGGCTGCACAGGTAAGGCTCGAGGCAGTCATCTCGGCGTTGGATCAGGCGGTGGTCATTGTCAGCGGTGAGGCCGGGCTGGGTGAAGTCAACGCAGCAGCGGCATCTCTGTTGGATTTGCGTGTTGGCTACGTTCAGCCTGATGTGCTGGCGTTCGCCTTAGGGGCGCTTCGTCGTCGAGCACTGGATCCGGAGGGGATCGAGGCGAAGGCCGTAGAGATCTTTCAATATCCCAACCTTGTGATACGTGACTGGATTTGGACCTTTGCTACGTTGCCAACTCATCTGCGCGTTCACACTGCTCCCCTTGACTCACCGGGTCGCTCAGGTCGAGTGTGGGTATTCGATGACATCTCCACACAGATGCAGGCGCTGGAACGTGAGAAACAGATCAGATTGGCGCTAGCCGAATCCGAAGAGCGTCTGCGTCTCCTGGCTGAGAACGCCTCCGACGTGGTGTTTCGCGTCAGCGAGCAAGGGACCTTTGAGTGGCTATCTCCCTCTGTTCAATCTGCGCTCGGCTGGTTGCCTGAGGACCTACTTGGCAGCCACGTCGAAGACCTCATTGCTCACGAGGACTTGCCCTCCCGGCGCCGCGCTTTTGCCGATGCCATGCGCGGTGAGAAAATGGACTATCGAGCACGTTTTCGGCTTGCCAGTGGCGGCTACCGATGGATGTAAATCACGGCACGACCTTTGGAGCATCAAGGCGAACAGGGCGGGCGCGTGGGCAGCATGCGCGACGTTGAAGTCGAAGTAGAAGCCGAAAAGGAATTGCTTCGCCGAGCGATCTACGACGACCTCACGGGCGCCCTGAAGCGAGACGAAGCAATCCTCCGGTTGACGGCCCTCAGCAGTGGAGAGCGGCGCTCCGACCACAGTTCTGCCATTCTGTTCGTCGATGTAGACGAATTCAAAACAGTAAACGACAGCCTCGGACACTCCGCTGGTGACGCCGTCCTCATCGCCGTGACGAATCGAATCCGCTCGTGTATTCGAGCTGGTGATCTCTTAGCCAGGATGGGTGGCGATGAGTTTCTGGTCGTCCTCGATGGCGTAGAAAATCTAACCGAGGCGACGACCATAGCTGAGAAAGTTCGCCTGAGCGCCGCCGAACCCGTCACTATTTCGGGCCAGGAAGCTCACGCCACACTCAGCATTGGGGTCACCATCATGAGCGCGGGCGAGGACATCGACGCGATGATCGCCCGCGCCGACTCGGCCATGTATGCCGCAAAGCGCCACGGACGCAATCGAGTCGTGCCCGTCAACAAGTGACCATCGGACGCCGGCAGAGCTGAACTACGTGACCGGAGCGAAAGTTGGCTACGGGTGCTCGGCTCGTCACTACGCCACTTTGGACTGTAAACCAACATGGCTGACATTGGTGCGACGAATCCCTGGCTGTGACGTCAGTGCTCGCGACTGCTGCGAACACAGTTACGCATCGCTCGGTCACACCAGCGTCAACTCGCAAGGTACCGACTACTTCTTACCGTTGACAGAACATGTTGTGCCTTGAATTTTCCCTCAGCCATCTCGTTCGCGCCCGTCCACCCCCGAAACGACGAAAGGCCCCTGATTTCTCAGGGACCTTCGTCGTGCGATGCTGGTTGAACGTTCAATCTGTAGCGGGGACAGTGTGGTGTTTCACGACTTAGTTAACCCCTGTCCCGCGTCTTCGTTAAGTCTGCGCGGATGTCCAAGAACAGGGTCATCGTTGAGGCAGTGCTTGCTGGTCAGTCCCATGGGGCGGTCGCACGGCAGTATGGAATCTCCACGGCCTGGGTCGGCAAGCTCGTGGCCAGGTGGCGGGCCGGTGGTTGGGACGCGGTCGAGAAGCAATCCACCAGACCGAAGTCGAACCCGAACGCCGCCTCCGCGGCGACGATCGAGGCGATCATTGCGCTGCGTGGTGATCTGAGCGCTGCTGGTCTTGATGCTGGACCGCACACCATCGCGGTCCACCTGCAACGCCAAGGACACAGCGTTCCGTCGGTCACCACGATATGGCGGATCCTGAATCGCGCGGGCCTGATCACACCCGAGCCACGCAAGCGCCCACGCAGGACATACATTCGCTTTGAGTCTGACCTGCCTAATGAGTGCTGGCAATCCGGCTTCACTCACTGGCCGTTGGCTGATGGAACCGACACTGAGATCTTGTCCTTCATCGATGACCACTCCCGCTACGCGATCAGCATCACCGCCCACCGCGTGGTCACAGGTCCCATCGTGCTGGCCGCGTTTCGCGCCGCGATCGATACCCACGGGATCCCCGCATCCACGTGGACTGACAACGGAATGGTCTTCACCATCCGGCTACGTGGGGGCCGCAACGGCTTTGAACGCGAACTGGTCATCTTGGGAGTCCAGCAAAAGAACGGACGACCAAACCACCCGCAGACCCAGGGCAAAGTCGAACGCTTCCAGCAGACGTTGAAGAAATGGCTACGCGCCCAACCACCGGCCCCGACCCTGACTGACCTGCAAACCCAACTCGATGCTTTCACCCATGACTACAACCACAACCGGCCACACCGCTCCCTGCATAAGCACACCCCAGCCCAGGCCTACAACGCTCGAGCCAAAGCAACACCGGCCGGTCGCGACGGTCACTGGCGCATCCGACACGACAAGATCGACGCCACCGGAGCCGTCAGCTTGCGTCACGCATCACGACTGCACCACATCGGCCTGGGAACCCAGCACGCAGGAACACCCGTGCGCATCTTGATCCACGACCTGCACGTCACCGTCGTCAACGCCGACACCGGAGAAATCATGCGCGACTTCACCCTGGATCCTGACCGCAACTACCAACCCCGCGGCCTCAAACCCGGACCACCCAAAGGCAGCCCCCAACGCGGCGGACGAAGAAAGAAACAACCCCCGAAATAAACGAAGTCCCGGGACAGGGGTTAACGATGTCCCGGGACTTCACAAAAGTAGCGGGGAGACATTTCTAGGGCGCGAACATTGGGTTGGGTGCACTGCGGGATCTCTTCACGAAACCACATTTTGCACCCCCTTCTGCTCTCCCAGGGAGCGCAAGCCTGCACCCCCATCGTCCATAAACACCAACGATATTCCACGAACTAAATCCGAGACTGGGTACTGATTCTAAATCAGAATTTGTCTTCACGGATTCCAGTCGTCAGTACGCTCGGGGCGCGCGGTTGGGGTTCCAACTTGCGATGCTTGCCGCCGGTGCAGGTGAGCAAGGTAGGCGTTGTAGTCGGCCATTTCCTGATTGTCATCGCGGTCGGCTTGCCTGTCCTTTCGGCGAGCTTCTCTTTCATCGCTTCTGGCCCACTGAATTGACATTGCAATGATGACAATGAGGATTGGTACTTCGCCGATGGCCCAGGCTGCTTGCCCACCGGAATTTGTCTCCTGAAGTAGGTCGGTCACCCACTCGGGGCGTACCACTCCGAACCATTCAGGTGCCAGCGCTCCATTGCTCATCATGATGATGATGGCGAAGAAACCGTGGAATGCAGAAGCAATGATCAGGATCATGAACCGTTGCCAATAGGGCAGGAATCTCGGACGCGGATCAACTCCGATCAAGATCCAGTAGAACAAATATCCGGACAAGACGAAATGCGTCTGCATCGCGACGTGGCCCACATGAGTGCCCATCAAATTGGCAAATGCAGAAGAGAGATACAGCCCGTACAAGCCGAAGAAGTAGATGCCCAACACCACCAGCGGGTTGGTCAGTATCACTGCTGCTCGACTCTGGAGTGCGACCGTGACCCACTCACGCGGGCCCCATTGGCCGGCCTTTGCGGGACGCAGGGCACGAAGCGCAAGAGTTGCCGGCCCACCGAGCACAAGGAAAATCGGAACGAGCATGGTCAGCGCCATGTGCTGCGCCATATGCAGCCCTGGCGCAACATTTGCATAGCCAGCGATTCCAGCATTGGTGCACCAGAGCAACGCCGTCACACCGAGTAGCCATGCGATCGTGCGACCTAGCGGCCATCGATCGCCCCGCCGGTGCAGGCGAATGACACCGCCGATATATAGCCCAGCCAGAATCGCGCAAATAGCAAGGAACACTGGATCCGGCCGAAGACTGAGAACGACGTTCATGAAATCGGGCGGCGGCGGGTAGGCGTAGCCGACAAGTGACTCGCCCAAACTCGGAAACTGCTCCAGAACTTTGGGAGAAGGGCTTGTGGTCAGTGCGCTTCCGATACCAACCGCTAAGGCCATGATCACAATTTCAATGGTGAGTCTCAAGGTGAGTTGACTTCGGGAAGCAGGATCTGCGCTTGCCTTCTTGCCGATCCACTGGCGAAGCCCCATGCCTGCAGCAACTGCGAGGCCCAGGAGCAGCACCTTTACGATCACCAATTGCCCGTACCTCGTAGTAATCAGCTCACTGAAAGAGTTGAGCTGCGCCGCGGCATTGCCTATTCCACTGACGGCAAGTACCGCAATCGCAAATACCGTCACCAACGTCAACCGCTGAATAGCCGAGGCCATGCCCTCCCTTCGCAGCACGCTTACGAGCAGTACCGCAAGGACAGCAGCAATCCAGATACTCGCGGCGCTTGCGTGCGCAACTCCCGAAGCCAGCAGCAGCGCGTGCTGGGATGAGCCGCCGCCATGCCCAGTCACTGCGGGCAAGCACAACGCCAGCACAGTGACCAGGGCCGCAATGCCGGCGCTGATCGCAGTAGAGCCGACTGATGCCAGCCCACTCACAAAAAGTGCGGCTAGCGCCACAGCGATAAGAGTGCGGACTTGAGGAATATCTGACCAATAGGTAGCCACAACTTCAGGGCGAAGAGCCTCAGTCAGCGGTAGTCCGAGTACGTCGGCAAGGGTCCATGCAGCCTGGACGAGGCAAAGGAGTGCCCAGAAACCTGCGGCCCATGAAGTCAGTACGAGGTCTCGGCGGCCTAGCGGAGACACGACCCCGCCGCGCGCAATTGGACTAAGCAACATTGCTGAGACAGCGCACGCGAGTGTCACGATGCCAGCAATCATTGACAGCGCTCGCAGGATTGGCGCGCCATCTGACACCAGAGCACCGGGGCCAGGGATACCAGGGATCGCAATGTCGTATGTCCCAACCCAAGCGCGAGCAATTGTCACAGTGACTGCAAGTAACACGATTGCGATGACTACAGCGCCGCCGACAACTAGAGGCATGCGACTTCTATGAGCGATCATTCCTGTTGACGGGCTTTCTTACGTCGTCGTTGCACTAGCACTATCCCGATACCGCCAATTGTTCCGATGGCAGCACCTATCAGCACATTCGGATCGGTCAGGGAACTCGCCCCAGATGGCTCAACAATTGCGTCCGGACTTGGCGAAATTGGCGCGGCGGATTTCTCAGTGGGCGAAGGACTCCGATTCGGGGAGAGCAGGGTGAACGTAGTGGTACCAGTTATCGGGTGGCCGTCTGTGGATACCACTCTGTAGGAGACGGTGTAAGTGTCGTTCGGGAGTTCAGCTGCCCACGGCATCACAGCAGTGCGCCCTACAGCTCTGGCACTCTCCTTTGCCACGATCGTCTTGTTTTGGTTTGTGATCACGACTTTGGTGCCCGTGTTGAGGAGGTTCTCGTTGAACGTCAACACCACTTCTTCGGGAGGTGTGGATATCGTCGAGCCGTCAGCGGGCACGACGCTCAGCAGATCGGTGTGTGCAGAGGCTGTGGAGATGAAGATAAAGCCCACAGCGGCGCTCGCGAGAGTTGTCGTAAGGCACGTGGCGGCAAGACGGATTCGCCTCTTTGTCAGTGAAGTCACTATTCGTCTAACCTTTCAGAATTGTGGTGTGAGTGCTAGAGGATCGTCTGGAAATTCGGCGCGGTCACTCTCAGCCAAATGGTGAATTCCCCCCATAGTCCCGAGACCAGGAGTATTCCGACCGCTATCAGCATGGCGCCACCTAGGCGCATGATCAGCTGCGAGTGCTCTCGCAGCCAACTCACCGCTCCCACCATCCTTTGAAATGCGAGCGCTAAGACAATGAATGGCAATCCCAATCCGAGGCAATAGGCAAGCGAGAGCGCTGCGCCTCGGTAAGCACCTCCTTCGGTGAATGCCAGGGTCTGCACCGCCGCCAAGGTTGGGCCGATGCACGGGGTCCACCCAATGCCGAATGCAATGCCCAACAGTGGTGCTCCGAGAATTCCGAATGAAGCGGCTCGATGAAAGCGCCATTCACGTTGAAGGCCTGGGATCACGCCAATAAATACCAAGCCCATGAGAATCACCAGAACGCCAAGAATTCGATTGATGACATTCTGGTACTCCAGGAGCAGATAGCCGGCGCTACCAAAAGCCAAGCCGTACGAAACGAAAACTGCGCTGAAGCCAAGGATGAACAGGACGGTGCCCAGGAGTAGGCGACTGCGAGCACCTGTGCCCGTACTCACTTCAGAACCTGTCAGGCCGGTTACGTAGGACAAATAGCCGGGAGCCAACGGCAGCACGCATGGACTAACGAAGGCGATGATTCCTGCAAGGAAAGCGATAGCCAGTGCAGGTACCAACGCCCCATTGAAGACGAGATCGGTCATTTGACCAGCAGGAGTTCGATCAGGCCACGCAAACTCGACTCACTCACTCTGCCCAGAACGCGCCCTGCGACTCTGTCTTGCTGATCGATAACGACAGTTGAAGGGATCGCTTGCGGAGGCAGTGCGCTTCCGAACTTCACTTGAAGCTCTCCAGCCTTGTCAACAATATTTGGGTAGGCGATGCCAAAGGTCTTTGCGAATGCGCGCGCGGTGGGAAGCGAATCTCGGATGTTGAGGCCCACGAATTGCACTCCCTTGCTTGCAAACTCCTTGGCCACTTTCTCCAGGACTGGTGCTTCGGCGCGACATGGTGCGCACCAAGAAGCCCACACGTTGACTACAACAATCTTGCCTTCACCCAGAGGCAGCGCATACACACCACCATTCAATGTCGGACCTTCAAGCGCGGGAGCGGGCAAGCGTTCGGCAACCGGCAGATAGGTAATGGAGCCATCGCCAGCCACAAAGCCTTGCTCGAGTGTGGTGTCATCGCTAGTCAGACTCTGGCTCGCATCCGCTAACTGTTGTGATCCGCCACACGCTGCCAGCAGACTCAGTAGGGAAAGCGAAGCGAGCAAGCGGATGGATTTGGTAGCTACCTGGCTGGTCATGGACGCCCGGCCAGGAGGTCACGTTCGTAGACGATCCGAGCCAGCACTTCCGCCTGGTTGAGTTGAGGATCTTCTCCGCACACCAGTGTTCCAAATGGTCCCGAAAGGCGTATCTCGGCTTCGAATTCTTCGACTTGGACTTGGTTCCAGCGGTACCAGCGCTCCCACTCAGGTTTCCCATCTACTTCGCTGCGCAGGCGCAATCCGTTCGCTGTAGGAATTGCAAAAACAGACGAAGACGATTCGGCAATCTCGCTTTCGGACTGCACACGTGTGGCGATTTCCCATAATGGATCCGGCCCAATGCCCTCGCTCATGCACCATCGGACAAAAGCGAAGAGCACCCACCCAACCAGAGCGACGATAGCCAGGGAACCCAGACTGGAGACGAGCACTACTTCACGAGTCCAATTGTGACGACAATGGCGAGTATTGAGATCCACAAGGCGACGAGTACAGGCATCCACTCATAGGTAAAGCTCAGGATCGACGTGACTTTTCCTGGCGGCACTTCAGGAAGCACATGCGAAAGACATGCGCTGGCGAGGGCACCAAGCGCGGTCAAGGTGGCTATCCAAACTGCGACACAGTAGAGGCAAAGGGCGCCGATTTCGAATGCCGTTTGGAAGGCCAGCCAGTGAATGAAGACCACTCCTGCAACTGTTCCGGCCAGCAGCCCCCACATGTACCAAACCTGCATGCGGGCTCGAGCAAGAATCGCCAGGCTCACCGCAATCAGACAGGCAAATGCGGCAATTCCGATCAATGAGTTGGGGATTCCGAACAAGGTCGAATGTGACGACTGCATAACACTTCTGCAATTGACTAGCGCTGACAATGAACATGCTGGAGTGAATGCTGGGTCGGCCAGCAGATGCAACTTGTCGACAGTGAGCTGCCAGGAAGCAAGCAGTCCAACTGAGGCAGCCCCAAGCAGCCACCAGCCGGTGCATCGATCCATCCGAACAAATTCGGAACGACCGGCTGACTTCGCCAACGGAGTAGCCATGGATTTCACGGTCGTGCCGCCAGTTGCCCGTCAATCAAGGACTGAAATTCTTGCTCACTTTGTGGCCGGATTCGCTCTCCGTTCAGAAAGAAGCTCGGTGTTCCATCAACCCCCAGCGCCAAGCCCTCTTGGCGATCCAATTCGATTCGGGCCAGAGTCGACGGGTCTGCAATCGCGCCGTCATAGCGTTGAAGGTCCAACCCAATGGCCTGGGCAAAGTCGCGAAACAGTGACGCCTTGGACTCTTCCTGTTCGCCCCATTGCTCTTGGGTTTCATACATCCGCGAATACATCGCCTCGAATTGCCCTTGCTGGGCCGCGGCCTCCACAGCGAGCGCCGCATTGACCGCATTGGCATGGCTGGGAATGGGGAAATACCGCGCAATGAATCGCACTTTGCCTGCATATGTCTTGCGCAAACTCTCAATGAATGGGTACACCGCCCGACACGACTCACACTCAAAATCGAGAAACTCCACGAGCGTCACCGAACCGTCGGCATCGGGTTGCAGAATGTGACTGTTGGTTCTCGATGTCAAAGGAGAACTCGCATCGGAGCTGGCCGGCACAGCAACAGCCGATTCATTGGTCTCTGATTGCCTGGTGACGATTGCGCCAGCTATTCCGAGGGTGACCAAGGCGATAACTACAGCGATCCCAAGTCTCAAAGCCATGCTGGGCCTTCTCAACATTCACCTTCCATGAAGAGTCAGGAGCTGCACAGTTGCGTGGCTCCTCATCGATGCGACGCTGTCGCGCGCTGAAGCGGCGGACCCCTCGACCTCGCAGGGGCTTTCCAAGTTATCTTCGCAGCCCGTATGGGAGCCGAATACCCGCGAAGATCAAGATTTCATGAAGATTCAGCGACTCTGGCCATGATTGGCTCCAGTCTCAGGCTTGATCAGCAGCAGGCGTCCTCGCATGTCGAAGATTCGGGTGTCACTGGGCAGCAGTGCTTGCCCTGCCAGGCGTCTAACCCCTCCCGAATCGCAACACCGGCGATCGCCAATGCGACCAGCGAGTCTGCCCACCACCAACCCAAAGTGGCATTCAGCACAAGTCCCAGAAGGAGGACGACAGACAAATAGCTGCACAGCATGGTTTGAGATCCATCGGCAATAACCGAACCTGAACCTAACGAACGGCCTGTGCGACGTTGGGCGATGGACAGCGCTGGCATGATCGCGATGGACAACGAAGCCAAGACGATGCCCACGGGCGACGCCTCAGCCCGATCGCCATTGAGCAGTGACAGCGTGGAGTCTATTGCAATGTACGTGGCCAACGCGAAGAACGAGATGGCAATCAGCCTCAGTGCGATGCGTTCACGAGATTCTGGAATCTTGTGCCTAAATTGCCAAAGAATCACGAGGCCGCTCGACACTTCGATGATCGAGTCAAGTCCGAAGCTGATCAAGGCGCCTGACCCGGCAACTGTGCCAGCCGAAATTGCGACGATCGACTCCACCGTGTTGTAACTCACGCTGGCGCCTGCGAGCAACCGAGCACGCTTACCCAGACGCTGACGCTCCGCTTTCGTCAGCTGAGGTACTGGCACTTCGTCGACTGCTGTCATTGGTTCCAATCCCGTCTGCGCCATTGCTGTTTGAGCTAGCTCAAGTGGAGAGTCACGGGTGGGCGCCGATTTCGTGCCCTGCGTGTTCAGCTGCTTCAAGTTGGAAGGTGCAGTGCTCGACATCGAAGTGTTCGTGCAGACATTCGCTTAAGGCATCTAGGACCTGACCACTACTACCGCGATTTAGAATCTCGTCTTCGACAACGACGTGCACAGAGAGCACCGGGATTCCTGAGGTCAGGGTCCATGCGTGAAGATCGTGAGCGCCGACGACGCCTGGGACTTCGAGGATGTGCTTGCGGACGACTGCAAGATCCATCCCTCGGGGTGTGGCTTCGAGAAGGACGTCGATTGCTTCGCGGAGCAAGTTCCAGGTTCTGGGCAGAATCATGAGGGCTACCAGGACTGAAGCCACCACATCTGCTCGCAACCAGCCGGTGGACCAAATGACGATGGCAGCGACGATCACCGCGATGGATCCAAGAGCGTCACCGAGCACCTCAAGATAGGCGCCCTTGACGTTCAGGCTTTCCTTGGAGCCCTTCCGCAGGAGAACCAGACCTGCTCCATTGGCGATTAGGCCCACACAGGCGAATGCAAGCATCAAGCCACCTTCGACTTCAGGCTCGTTGAACCACCGTTGCCATGCTTCAAACAGGATGAATACTGCAACGCCAAACAGCAGTACTGCATTCACCACTGCAGCAAGAATCTCTAGCCTGTAGTAGCCATAGGTGCGCGCGTCAGTGGCAGGTCGGGAAGCGAAGGTGACGGCCAAGATGGCCAGCGAAATACCAGCAACATCGGTAAACATGTGACCGGCATCAGCGAGCAAAGCAAGACTGCCCGTGACGCTGGCGCCTATGACTTCGGCGATCAGGACTGAGACGGTGAGGGCTAGGACAATGAGCATGGTGCGACGATGAGCCCCACCTGCACTGACAGAGGGACCGTGGCTATGCCCGCTGCCCATCAGTGACCTCCCGCATCTGCGTAGCAGATCTCAGGTGATTCCACTGCGAGAACGAGGTCGGCCAAATCTCGGAGTGCGTGCGCAAGTGCGGGGTCAGTCAGTTCGTATCTCACATGACGTCCCTCGGGGGTCGCTTCGATGAGGCCGCAACCTCGCAGACAAGCAAGGTGATTGGAAGCATTGGCCTTCGAGATGCCGAGTTCGGTAGCAAGAGCCCCTGAATAGGCAGGCCCGTCAAGCAAGGCGAAGAGTAGACGGCACCGCGTGGGGTCCACCAGCGCACGTCCAACTCGGGCTAGGGCATCCAATCGCGGGGCTACGGTGATCACGAGGCAACTGTACAGCAACGGCTGAACTATCGTGCGCGTCGATGCAATGGCAGGAACATAGTGAGCGTGGCACCCAAACCAGGTCCCTCGCTGGAGGCTTCCAGAGACCCCCCGTGATCGTTCACGATGGCTCTGGCGATAGTCAGCCCAAGGCCGCTGCCTCCGATGCCGGTGGAAACTCGAGCGGGATCAACGCGATGGAATCGATCGAAGATTTTCCCAATTTCCGCCTGAGGTATCCCCGCACCGTCATCAACTACTTCAATACGTACGTTTGCCTCAAGACGACTTGCAAGCACACTCACTGTGCCACCTCTGGGCGTGTGCCTAAGAGCGTTCTCGAGCAAGTTTGCCATTACCTGTTGCAGGCGAAGCTCATCGCCGTTCACGGGTAGCGCCACATCTGGTTGCTTCAGGGTCAATGCGACGCCCATCATCTGGTATCGCGGAGTCGCTGCAGCGACCGCCGCTTCGCAGGTAGCGCACATGTCAATGGG
>JAUXVJ010000031.1 GCA_030684515.1 Actinomycetota bacterium | reverse complement strand
CGGGCGGGTACGCCACAGCCAGAGTCGAGAGGGCGCGGTCGGGATCGACGGTCTCCCTCGAAATGCGAAAACCCTTGCTTTACCAAGGGTTTTGCGTGGTGGGGCGGGCGGGGCTCGAACCCGCGACGACCAGATTATGAGTCCGGGGCTCTAACCAGCTGAGCTACCGCCCCCAGGGCAAGGCTCGATTCTAATGTCGAGCTAACTCCGCCGTACGAATTGCCTCGGCGTTGTCGGCATTCAGCTCTGCACTCAGAAATTCCGTCGTCTCAGGGATAGCTAGGTGCAGGTCGTTCACACGATGCAGTTCACACTTCAAATCTCCCGCTGCCACATTCAGCACATGACCGCCGTGCTGGCGATCATCACTGATGAAGTGCAAGTGATAGCCGGCAATGCTCACTGCTCCAGCGAACTCCGGGCTCCAAAAGCCGACCAAGGTTCCATCGATATCTGCAAGATCGAACTCTGATTGATGGGCAGTGGCTTCGACGAGATCGACTCCGGAGTCAGTCTTGCAGGCCGCCCGCAATTGCAAGGCTCCCATCGTGCCGCTGATGCGAATGCCGATGAAACTGTTGTCGGACTTTCGGTGACGATCCAACTGCAGCAGCAGATCCTGCCAGTCACTGAAACGAGCAAGCTGGTCAGTTTCGTCAGCTGTGAAGTTGGTGACGACAGCAAACGGCGTCAGCTCATCCGCCGGCGCCTGCACCACTGAACCATCGCTGCGAGCCTGGAAGCACTCACCATCGAGCACGATCATCTCGCCATCGAGTGAGTCGAAGGTGCCGAGGCCGAAATCGCCGTGACGGAGAAGATCAGCAACATTGACGCAGCCCTGATAGACGCCCTCAACGAGCGCACTCGAAGTCGATACCTGAAAGAGCGAGTGGTGCTCTATCTCAAACGCCTCGGCCAACGCTGCCTGAACGAGATGGTCCACGCTCTCCCCGCTTGCAGCAGAACGCGCTCGAAGTGCCGTGTCCAAGCTCTCAGAGATGCGTGTGTGCAGATGACGAACCATGCGCGCAACAGTAATCGGGCTCGTGATTGCATTACTGAAATGGATTCCATCCGGATCACCGTGCGCGTCAAGCCAAGATCATCGCGCTCGCGGGTAGGAGGCTCGCATGGCGAGCCGCCAGCACTCATCGTCGCAGTGCACGCTCAAGCAGTTGACGGCCAGGCGAACGCAGCAGTGATCGACAACCTCGCGGCAGCCCTTGGAATCCACCGGCGCGATGTCCAGATGGTCTCAGGACACACCAATCGCACCAAGATCGTTGAAATCCGATCTGACGATGGCGATGCCCTCATGGCACGCATCGCGGAGCTCCTGTCGGCCTAAGCCTTCTTGACCACACTCGACTTCAGCATCATCGGGCCGAAGCCATCGACCTTTGCGTCGATGTCGTGATCACCCGCACCTGGCACCAACCTGATGTCGCGCACCTTGGTGCCGACCTTGAGCGGCGACGAACTGCCTTTGACTTTGACGTCCTTGATGATGGTCACCGAATCGCCGTCGGTCAGGACATTGCCCACAGCATCGCGAGTGACAACCGCTGCAGCGCTGTCATCTGCACTGCCTTGCAACGACCACTCATGGGCGCATTCCGGGCACACGAGCAGACCGCTCAGTTCGTAGGTGAACTCACAATTGCACTGCGGGCATGGGGGCGTCTGGTCCATGCAGCGAACCTAGCCCTTGATGTCGGGGTACCTCTTGCGCGCTTCTGCCAGTGCGATCTCGGCACGCTGCTGGGCGACCTTGCGAGGCGCTGGTCCGTAGCCCTTCTCGGCGTTCTCCTTGCGCCAATCCGCAACATCACCAGCGTGACCAGTGATCTCCATCATCTGCAGACTGTTCTGCAGATTCACGCGCATGCCCATGGACTCCCATGCGCGCTTCACGCCGGCCTTGATGCCCATCAACACTGACAGCGGTGCCTGCGCGATCTGCCAAGCAATGAGTTCAGCGGTCTGCTCAAGCTCATCCGCGGGAACAACGCGATTGACCATGCCCATGCGCTTGGCCTCATGAGCGTCGATTGTCTGCGAGAGATAGAGATACTCGTAGGTCTGGTGGAAGTTCATGGTGACCCAGGGCTCGATCAGCGTCTCGCCACCTGGGAAGCCAAGGCCTTGGGGCAGTGGCATCTGGAAGTAGGAGTCCTCCGAAGCGATGACGATGTCGTTCAGCAGTGCGAAGTAGGTGCCACCGCCGATGCAGTAGCCCTGGACAGCCGAGATTGTCGGCTTGCGGAACTCCCACAGGTGCAGCACTGGCCAAGTGAACAGCTTGGCCTGCCCGGCCCACGGGTGGCCGTGCTCGGCCGCCTCGGCGAACTCCGGGTAGGCAGGAGCGCCACTGGAGGGCACATCGTGTCCGGCCGAGAATCCCCTGCCATTGGCCTTCATGATGACGACCTTGATGTTGTAGTCGTTCTCAGCGTCGTTCAGGGAGTTCTCGACATCCCACACCATTGCCGAACTCTGGGCGTTGGCCTTCTCCGGGCGGTTCAAGATGATGCGAGCGATCGGCCCGTCCTTCTCATAGATGACCGCCTCAAGTTCATGACGTTCCATGGGATTCACCCTTCACTCGCATCAAATAGTCGGAGTACCTCGCGGACCCTAGCCGCTTTACGAGGTGTGCCGAGGTCAAATCCGACCTTTTGGGCGAGCTTGGATTCGCCAAAGCTTCGGTCTTCTGTGAGGGGAATTCGGGGTTTGCCATATCCGCGGTTATCTTGAGGTACTGCTCCGACACGGCCATGTGTTGATTGGGGTGATCTGATGCGTCTGGTTAAGGGCCTCGGGAGTTTCCCCTCTGCGCTCAGATTGATCCTTGGCGCGGCCGCCGCCTTGGGCTTGGTTGTCTTCGTTGCGCAAATCCCACCCGGAACTATCTCGCAAGCGGCTCCCACCGGTATTTCGACCGTTCCAAACCAAGAAGATTCCGCGCCGAGCCTGAGCCGAGCTGATGCTGCCGCTTGCGGGCTGCTGCAACGAGCATTGCTGCGAGTGGCCCGTGGCATGCAATTCGAGCGGGCGCTGACGAACTACGCATTTGTTCCGTGGCCAGAGGGCCTACCAAGTTCAAACATCCGGGCGGTATTCAAATCATTCGAGCGCGCGACATCACTCCAACAGAGGTACATGCATGGGGAAGGCAACGAGTTGGCAGGAGCCGAAGCCTTCAATAGCTCAGTAGCGGCCTACGCAGATATCTGTGAAGTCCGTTCGTAGGAACGACTCATCAGAAGCCAATGACGACCTTGCCGACGTGCTCCTGCCCTCGCAAATGCCGGTAGGCAGCCTGTGCCTCGTCAAATGCGAACACCTGGTCGATCACGGGTTGCATGGCATTGGCGTCAATAGCCGCGACCATCTCGGAGAACATTCGGCGGCTGCCGACGTAGACCCCTCGCAAGTTCACACTTCGAGACAAGAGCGGGAACGGATTCACTGAGGCCTGTCCTGACACCATGCCGATGAGCGCGATCTCGCCGCCAAATCGCGTGCAGGCCATTGAACGCTCCAAGGTGGCTCCCCCACCTACCTCTACTACCAGGTCTGCGCCTTGCCCGTTCGTCGCCCCAAGCACCGCGTTCTGCCATTCCTCGTTGGCGCGGTAATTGATTGTCGTGTCGGCACCGAGGGCTTGCATCCGTTCAAGCTTCTCATCGCTGCTCGAAGTGATGATCGCGCGAGCGCCCATCATCTTGGCGAATTGCAGACCAAAGACCGAGACGCCGCCGGTGCCCAGCAACAGCACGGTTGATCCCGCACGGATCTGTTGACCTTCAACGAGCGCATTCCAAGCAGTCAAGCCAGCGCACGGCAGAGTCGCGGTTTGCTCGTCACTCCAGTCACGGGGGGCAACAACCACGCCATCTGCCGGCAAGACGACTATTTCGGCGAGCATCCCATCGATCGAGCCACCCAATGCAGCCTCGTGGTACTTGGCTTCGATGCGGCCATCGAGCCAACCTTGAAAGAAGCAGCCCGCGACTTTGTCGCCCACGGCCACCGACTCCACCCCTTCGCCCACAGCGATGACGGTTCCAGCTCCGTCAGACAGCGGGATCCGCTCGTTGGCGGAGCGGCTCAGCAGGAGGTCGCGAAAGTTGAGCGAGGTTGCCCCGACTTGCACGGCAATCTGGCCCGGGCCGGGCTGTGGGTCGGGAAGATCTCGAATCTCTAGGCCTTGCACGCCACCGCCGGTGAGCACTTGTACTCGCATACGGCCACATTAGTGAGGTGCTGAGCTCCACTATCTGGACTCGAACCAAAAACGCAGAGATGTCGAGCCCTACGATGCGCGCATGACCGACACGACGCCGGCCGCGCGCCCCGGACGCCTGGCCACGCTCGTCGACTCCGATCGCTTCAACCTCGCCATCTCCGGCGTCATCATCATCAACGCGATCATCCTGGGCCTGGAGACCTTCCCGGCGCTCATGGAGTCCTACGAGTCCACGCTCGTCCTGCTCAACGAGATCTGCTACGGCATCTTCCTGGTCGAACTCGCGCTCCGGCTGGCGTCGTACGGACGCCGCCCGCAGGACTTCTTCAAGAGCCCCTGGAACGTCTTCGACTTCATCATCATCGGGGGCGTCCTCATCCCGGCTGTGCGCGAGCAAGCCCAGCTGCTCCGACTGCTCAGGCTCCTGCGCATCGTGCGCCTTGTGCGCTTCCTGCCCGATGCCCGCATCCTGCTGCTCACCGTCGTGAAGTCGATCCCGTCGATGGTGAGCATGATCGTGCTCACCATTCTGCTGCTGTTCCTCTACGGCATGATCGGCTGGACGATGTTCGGGCGGCGCTGCCCGAGACCTGGGGCACCATCACGCGGGCCATGCTGACGCTGTTCATTCTGCTCACGCTGGAGAACTTCCCCACCTACCTCGACGAGGCCCGCGCCGTCACGCCATGGGCGGTGGTGTTCTTCGTGTCGTATGTGCTCGTGGCCGCCTTCGTGGTCTTCAACCTGCTGATCGGCATCGTCATCGCGTCGATGGAGAAGGCCCGCGAGCACGAGGCCGAGCTCGACCGGACGCAGGAGGACTCGGAGCTGCTCGCCCGCATCGAGGCACTGCAGGCATCGCTCACCGATCTCCAGTCGGATATCAGGCAGCGGGAGCGTGACCAGCACGCGAGGTGACAAGGTCAAGGCTCGCCGTGGAGATCGTGGTTCGACCTGTTCGTCGCACTTGCAGTGGCTCCCCCATCTGGACTCGAACCAGAAACCCTTCGATTAACAGTCGAATGCTCTGCCAATTGAGCTATGGGGGATTAATTGCGGCCCGCAGAGAATAGCAAGGCTGCACGCCCTCGCTTTCCGCAGGTCAAATACCCAGAGCCGAACGCAATTCAGTGAGTGCGAAATCGGCTTGGGCTCGATTTTCTGGATCCGTGGGATCCACGCCCTCGTCGAACACCACCGTCCAAGTGATCTCGTCGCCAGCCTGTCGCCTGGCTGCTGCAAGACATTGCGAGCCATTGGCCAGTGTCAATCGCTCGCTGACAATCACATTGGCAGTGACCTGCGTGTAGACCGCGGCCGGCAAGTTGCCAGGTTCATCCAGTGGGATACGTAGTCGTTGGCTGGAGCCGCCAGGCTGCTCGGTGATGAGCTCAAGAAAGGGCTCATTCCACTGCGCACGAATGATGCTGGCCCACGGTATGGATGAACCCTTGGCATAGATCCCGGTGTTGGTGGCAATGACGAATTGGTGCGGATCTCGTTGCTCGGGAGCCCAGGCAATCACTCGCTCACTGACGGGTACGCCAGCAGACTGACGAGCCGATTTCGGCAGCCGACTCCTGGCGACCCTGGTGAACAGCTTCACGCGCGCTCACCCAAAGCCGCGGCCTGCAGCGACCTTCGGTATGTCTCAAGTTCAAGCAACTCTGCAAACAATTGCTGATGCAGGTCTCCTTGCTCGTCTGCTTCAGTTCTTTGCAGGCGCCCGCGAACGTCAACGATTCGGCGACCAGCATCGAGTTCGAGCAGGCGGGCGATGAGGCTGGTGGCATAGCGATCGCTGTGCACTGCGTCAGCGGGAAGTGGGTCGACAGACAGCTCACGGATCATGCGGCGTACTTCGTCATCTGGCGCGGCTTCGAGCACAGCGTCAATCCATGCCAGCCCATCGACCCGGGCGGTGGGGAGCCCGGCCAGAACAACGGCCGTGTGGACTTCGCGAGCCCGCGGGTGGGTGAAGGCTGAAGGCTCAAGCGCTGGGTACCACTCTTCAACCGCAGCGGGCAGCTGCAGCGCGCACTTCAAGGCTTCACGTTCGATGGTGAAGGCTGGTCCATCTGCGGCAGGAATCTGCTGCGTGGGCGCCGGTCGCGACTGTTCGGCCGGAGCCTGATTGAAACTCGGGCGTTGCGTGGGCGCCGGTCGTTGCCCGACAGCGGCCGTGACCGCCGGCACGTCAAGGCCCAACCACCCGGCGAGCAGCCGCGTGTACTCCGGGCGCAGTGCAGCGTCCTTGATCTTGGCGACAACGGGCGCTGCCTCACGCAATGCGGCGATGCGACCCTCAGCACGATCCAGATCGTGCGCAGCAAGGATCGACTTGATCGCGAACTGGAAGAGCGGAACCCGGTGATCGACAAGTGCGACCACGGCCTCATCGCCCTTGGCCAGACGCAGATCGCATGGATCCATGCCTGATGGCTCAACAGCGACAAAGGTGTTCGCGACGAACCGTTGATCTTCGTCAAAGGCACGCAGTGCCGCCTTCTGACCCGCCGCGTCGCCATCGAAGGTGAACACGACTTCGCCGCGCATCTGATCGTCATCCATCAGCAGGCGGCGCAGCACTTTGATGTGCTCGGAGCCGAATGCAGTGCCACACGTGGCTACTGCAGTGGTGATGCCCGCGAGATGGCAGGCCATGACATCGGTGTAGCCCTCGACGATCACGGCTTGCTGCTGCTTGGAGACCTCTTTGCGCGCCATATCCAGGCCATACAGAACCTGACTCTTCTTGTAGATAGGCGTCTCAGGCGTATTCAGATACTTGGGACCGTCGTCATCGTCATACAGCTTGCGCGCGCCAAAGCCGATGACATCGCCGCCGAGCTCACGAATCGGCCACACCAAACGACCACGGAATCTGTCGTAGGCCCCGCGATTGCCCTGACTCAACAGGCCGCCGGCGAGCAATTCAGCATCGGTGAATCCCTGCTTGCGCAGGGTGTTCGTCAATGCGTCCCAGGATTTCGGTGCGTAACCGACACCGAAGGACTTGGCCGCCTCGGCATCAAAGCCGCGGGAGGTCAGGAAATCTCGAGCAATCTGAGCGTCTGGAGTGGCCAGCTGCTCAACGTAGAACTTCGCTGCCAGCTTGTGAGCTTCGACAAGTCGCGTGCGCTGACCTTGCTGCCGGTTGATGGCCGCGCCACCGTCGACATAGCGGAGTTCAACACCAGTCTTGTCAGCGAGTTTCTCAACTGACTCAGCAAAACTCAGATGGTCGATCTTCTGGAGGAAGCCCAGGACATCGCCACCTTCGCCGCAGCCAAAGCAGTACCACATGCCTCGGCTTGGTGTGACGTGGAAACTTGGCGAGCGCTCATCGTGAAAGGGGCAAAGGCCCTTCAAGGAACCGCCACCAGCGGACTTCAAGGTGACGTATTCGCGCACCACATCGTCGATCCGAGCCCGCTCGCGGACCAGAGCGATGTCCTCATCGCGAATCCGGCCTGCCATGCGGGCAGTCTAGGCGCGTAGCCTGACCGCCTTCATCGGATCAGGCGCTCGTGCCAGCGCACCACGCTCACGTCAGTCAGGCTGGCGACTTGGTCGATGATCACCCGGAGTCGCTCGCCATCGGTCTGGGCGTTCTCGTAGGTCTCCTTGAGCCAGTTCTCCAGCGATCTCCCCTCGTCCAAACGAAGGGCGTGCACGACCTCGGCCAGCAGCTCACGCTGCTTTGCCCGTTCCACGTCGATGCCTGGCCGACCAACGACGAAGTGAACGGCAATGGCCTTCATCACCTCGACCTCGTCACGCACTTCATCGGGCACCACAAGATTTGCTGCATATCTGGTGAGCGGCTGATCGCCATAGTGAATACGAGTGGCCACCTGGGTGCTCACGCAAAAGCGTGAAGTCAGGTAACTGGTAGCGCGCTTGAGCGCGGCAAGGGATCGCATAGATCCATCGAATTCCGAGGGCCAGTACTCAAGGCCAAGCAGGCGATCAAGTGCCGCGCTCAATTCCGCCTGATCGCGGCTTGGTCCAAGTCGCCGGCTTGCCGTGTCGACGAGAATTCGCATATTGGTCGGGTCACGAAGCTCGTCAAAAGTAACCAAGCCGGCCTGAATTGCATCCTCAACATCGTGAATGGAATAGGCCACGTCATCAGCCCAGTTCATTACTTGCTCTTCGATGCAGTGCTCCTGCCCCGGGGCGCCTTCACGAAGCCATCTAAAGATCGGCTCGTCGTCGACGTAGTAGCCGAACTTCGGATTGCCCTCCTGTCGTGCCCACGGGTACTTGCATGAGGCATCCAAGGTTGCGCGCGTGAGATTGAGCCCGGCGCTTTGCCCTGCGTCGTCAAAGATCTTCGCCTCAAGGCGCGCCACAATCCGCAGAGTTTGGGCATTGCCTTCAAAGCCGCCGATGCTGTCCGAGAGCCGATTGAGTTCGGATTCACCGTTGTGACCAAATGGCGGGTGCCCGAGATCGTGCGCGAGGCCGGCGACTTCAACGACATCTGGATCACAGCCGAGTGCTTCACCTAGTTCACGCGCGATCTGCGCAACTTCAAGGGTGTGCGTCAAACGGGTGCGCGGGAAGTCATTCATCCCGGTCGTCATGACCTGGGTCTTTGCAGCAAGGCGACGCAATCCCGCCGAGTGAAGAACACGTGCGCGATCGCGCGCAAAGGGACTGCGCACTGATTCTTTAATGGGTTCTGAGACATACCGCACACTCGCGGATTCGTCGTAGCCCGGCGGAAGACTCATCAACGAAGACCTTAGCGGTGCGCCGTCCACTCAATTAGCAGTACAAGTGTGAACATTGGCTACGTGAGTGCTCCCCCGGTAACACGCTCACGCCAAGGGTCTCTGCCGCCGGCGCTGCGCACCGCTCGCGGGTGGATCACCGCCGGCATCACTATTGCCATTGCTCTCGTCCTGCTCGTGCCGATCGGCGCGGTGATGCAGATTGTGTTCACAGCGCAGTTCGATGATCGCACGCCAACACAGGCGATCATCCTGATGGATCCCACCCGGGTCTGGGGTGATGATCCCGCCGTCCTTTCTTCACGAGCAGACCAGGCCGCCGAGCTGTACCAATCGGGAGTTGCGCCCGTGATCATGCTCACTGGTCGAGCGCGAACTTCGGAACAGGTACGCGCTTTACTGCGCGCACGCAGCGTCCCCGATCAGGACATTGTCAGTTTCACCACAACCATCGACACTCTCGGATCACTTCAGATGATCGCTGCGGTGATGAATGATCTCGGATGGAGCTCGGCGACAATCGTCACCGATCCACCAAATGCTGCACGCGCGTCGGCCATCGCATCAGGCTTCGGTATCGATGCGCACCTGTCCCCCGCCGAATCGGGGCCCGGCTCCGCGATGACCAGTGACTATGTGGGTCGCGAGACGGCCGCTCTCATGCGCTACTACTTGATCAGTCGTTGGACGCAGCCACAACTGGTCAAAGCCGGCGCCTAGCGCGAATCGCTTCCGATGGCGGTGCGCTGCACAGTTGCTCGTCCTGATTCCAGCCTCGCGACCGGCACTCGGAATGGGGAGCAGGACACGTAGTCAAGTCCCACCTCGTCGAAGAAGTGGATCGACTCCGGGTCACCTCCGTGCTCACCGCAGACTCCGCAATGCAGTCCGGGACGGGTCCGACGACCGCGCTCGACCGCTATACGAATGAGTTCGCCGACTCCCTCACGGTCAATGGACTCAAAGGGCGAGACGCCAAAGACGCCCTTCTCCAGGTAAGTGGAGAAGAACGCAGCCTCCACGTCATCGCGGCTGAAACCCCACGTTGTCTGCGTGAGGTCATTGGTGCCGAACGAGAAGAATTCTGCGCCTTCAGCAATCTGATCAGCAGTCACGGCCGCGCGAGGCAGTTCGATCATCGTGCCGATGGGGAAGGAAAGAGTGCACCCATTGGCATCTGCGACGTCCTTCAGTACACCCGCAGCTTCGTCAATCACGAGCTCAAGCTCTTGGATGGAACCCACAAGAGGGATCATGATCTCGGCCATCGGATTGCCGCCAAGCTTCTTTCGGAAGCAGGCGGCCTCAGCAATGGCGCGCACCTGCAGGGCAAACAGCCCAGGCAGCACCAACCCCAATCGCACGCCACGCAATCCCAGCATCGGATTCTGCTCATGCAGGCGGCGGACTGCCTGAAGCATCCGCAACTCGACAGCATTCTCCTCACCGCGCGCCTCGGCCAGGGCCACACGCACCGTGAGCTCGGTCAGGTTCGGAAGAAACTCATGCAGCGGTGGATCAATGAGACGGATGGTCACTGGGAGACCGTCCATGACCTCCAGGATGCGAATGAAGTCCTTGCGCTGCAGGGGCAGCAGCGCAGCCAGTGACTCATCGTGCTCCTCTTGAGTCTGCGCGAGGATGAGCCGTTCCACGAACATCCGTCGCTCTCCCAGGAACATGTGCTCAGTGCGCAGCAGCCCGATCCCCTCGGCGCCCATCTCTCGAGCACGTTTGGCGTCGGCCGGTGTATCGGCATTGGCGCGCACCCGCAGGCGCCGACGAACATCCGCGTACAGGATCAGCCGATCTACCGCGCGGATCAACTCGGCGGTGGCCTGGTCCGCAGTCTCCAGCGCCCGAGCCAAGCCATATTCGAAGTACTCCACGATCGGGCTGTTGACGACCGGTACTTCGCCGAGAAAGACCTCACCACTGGCACCATCAATGGAGATTGCGTCGCCCTCAACGACCACTCGCCCGTCGTGAGTAGTCATTCGCTTCGCCGCGGTTTCCACTTCCAATTCCTCAGCACCGCACACAGCCGTCTTGCCCATGCCGCGGGCGACAACGGCGGCGTGGGAGGTCTTTCCTCCCCTGCTCGTGAGGATTCCCGCCGCTGCAACCATGCCGGCCAGGTCATCAGGATTGGTCTCACGCCGTACGAGAATCACCTGCTCCCCGGACTCAGCCCATGCGACTGCAGTCTGCGAGTCGAATACCGCACGCCCCACTGCTGCGCCCGGAGATGCGCTTGTGCCGCGAGCAATGAGCTCATGGCTGACATCCGCCGCGAACCTGGGAAACATTAGTTGCGAGAGCTGCTGCCCCGTCACGCGCAGCAGCGCTTCGTCCAAGGTGATCACATGCTCATCCACGAGTTGCGTTGCAATGCGAAATGCGGCGCCCGCCGTGCGTTTGCCAACGCGTGTTTGCAGCATCCAGAGCTTGCCGCGCTCGATAGTGAATTCGATGTCGCAGAGATCTCGATAATGGAGCTCCAGTCGATGCATGATGTCGAGCAGTTCGTGATAGCACTTCGGGTCGATCTCTTCGAGTTGCTGAAGCTGCAAGGTGTTGCGGATACCCGCGACGACGTCTTCACCTTGAGCGTTCTGCAGGTAGTCGCCATAGATTCCACGGGCGCCCGTGCTGGGATCTCGCGTGAAGGCAACTCCGGTGCCTGAACCTTCGCCAGCATTGCCGAAAGCCATGCTCTGCACATTGACTGCTGTGCCGAGGTCATGCGGGATGCGTTCCTGACGGCGGTACAGCCGAGCTCGATCGGTGTTCCAGGAGTCGAACACGGCCTGGACTGCCATGGTCAATTGCTCGTAGGGATCCTGTGGAAACTCGCGATTGGCAAGGGTGCGCACCATGGTCTTGTAGGTGGCGGTGAGTGCTATCAACTCCTCGACGGGCAGGTCGACGTCTGAACTGACATGCGCGCGGCGCTTGGCATCGTCCAGCGCCTGCTCAAACCCGTCACCATCGAGGCCAAGCACCGTCTTGCCAAACATCTGGATGAGTCTGCGATAGGAATCCCAGGCGAAGCGCTCGTCGTTGGCTCGCTTGGCCAAGCCGAGCACGCTGGCGTCATTCAGGCCGATGTTCAGCACCGTATCCATCATGCCCGGCATGGAGAAGCGTCCGCCAGAGCGCACTGACACCAGCAGCGGGTCAGCGGCATCGCCGAGGCGTTGATGCACTTGCGCTTCGAGCCTGCCCAGAAATTCGTGAATCTGCTCTGCCAGACCTTCGGGCATCCGCCCTTGCAGCAGATACGACCGGCATGCCTCGGTTGTGATGGTGAAGCCAGGCGGCACGGGCAATCCCAATCGCGTCATCTCCGCGAGATTGGCCCCTTTGCCTCCCAGGAGATCCGCCTGGGATCGATCACCTTGGGCAAAGGAGAAGACGTAGTGCGGCAGGACACCAGCTTCGATAAGCAGACTCATGTGCCCAGTTGACCACTTGGGCGGCAGACCTGAATAGAGGCGAGAGTCACTGGCGTGGCGCGGTCAATAGCAGCTAGCCGCCGCTGACCGACAGCTCGGCATCCTGCAGCATCAATCGTGCGGGACCATCGAGTTCAGGTGAATCCAGCCAGCCATCAGGCAAGGTCGGACGACGGCCGCCTGAGGTCCTACCGCGCGGACCTGCGCCCACCTCCGTATTGAATCGTTGATCGGGATCTATCTGGGCCAGCAAGGAGTCCAGCTCGTCCACGCTTTCGACGGTTCCCAGGCTTTGGCGAATCTGCTGACGGACGCTGAAGCCCTTCATGTACCAGGCCATGTGCTTGCGGATATCGCGAATGCCTTTGTATTCGCCGTAGTCCTGACACAGCAATTGCGCATGACGGCGCAAGGTGAGCAGTACCTGCTCAAGATCAGGATCAGATGGGATTGGTGTGCCAGTGAATGCCGCAGCCAACTGCCCGAAGAGCCACGGGCGACCAAGACATCCGCGTCCAACGACGACGCCGTCCGCGCCAGTGCGCGCAACCATGTCCAGGGCATCCTGTGCTGTCCAGATATCGCCGTTGCCCAACACGGGCGTGCCCAGTGGAGCGAGGTGTTCCTTCAGCCGCCATATCGCATCCCAATCGGCAACTCCCGAATACATCTGCTCAGCCGTACGCGCGTGCAATGCAACCCACGTTGCGCCTTCTTCGGCAGCCGCTCGGCCGGCTTGAAGGTACGTCAGGTGTTCGTCATCAATGCCCTTGCGCATCTTCACTGTCACCGGCACTCGACCATCGGCGGCGACCACGGCTGCCCGAACGATCGCGCGGAACAGATCGCGCTTCCATGGCAGGGCACTGCCTCCACCCTTGCGCGTGACCTTGGGCACAGGGCATCCGAAGTTCATGTCGATGTGATCAGCACGGTCCTCATCGATCAGGATTCGCACTGCCTGGGCCATGACTTTGGGATCCACGCCGTACAGCTGCACCGATCGCGGGATCTCGTCAGCGTCAAAGGTCACCATGTCGATCGTCTCTGCATTGCGTTCAACGAGCGCTCTGGAAGTGACCATTTCCGAGACGTAGAGACCGGCGCCGGCCTCGCGGCACAGTCGACGAAAAGCTCGATTGGTGATGCCGGCCATTGGTGCAAGAACAACCGGCACACTGAGGTTGCTCATCGAGATCACCGGATGATTCTGCCAGTTACTGGCAGGCCTCGGACTTGTGCAGCGGTGCTACCGTCTATCAGATGGTCAGCATCCGTAGAAGGATCGGCATCGCAGGCATATCGCTTGTGGCCGCAGTCGCGATCGTCATGCCTTCGACTCCAGTCCAAGGCGCCCCACTTGATCCATCGATTCCCGCTGCGATCGCCGCGCAGTACGAGGGAGGCAAGCTGCGCATCGTGCGTGATCTGAGCTCAAACTCGGCATACACGCGACACGCGATCGCCTACAGCAGCAATGGCCTGAAGATCACCGGCGTCATGAACAGGCCCCGAGGCAAGGGTCCGTTCCCTGTCGTCGTGCTCGCCCATGGTCATATCGAACCGAGCGTCTACGTCACTGGCCAGGGATTTCGACGCGAGCAGGATTGGCTCGCTCGCAATGGCTATATCGCCTTGCATGTCGACTACCGCAATCACGCTGGCTCAGCCAAGGATCCCGAATCTGAGCAATCGCTGCGGATCGGCTACGCAACCGATGTCATCAACGCTGGTCTGGCAGTGCGTGGCACCACACTTCCTTACATCGACAAGAGCCGCGTTGCCCTGCTTGGTCGCTCAATGGGTGGCGGCGTTGCCTTCCAGGCTCTGGTGATTCGCCCGGGTGTGTTCGATGCAGCAATTACCTATGCGTCAACGAGCTCCAACCCGGCCGACAACTTCAACAAGTGGGGTCGGTCGGACACCAAGAATGCTCGTCAGATTCTTGCTCGATACGGCGAGCCAGCGACCAGTCCCGAGAAGTGGGCTCCGCTTGCCTCTCGGAACTACTTTGCGCGGGTCACCGAACCCGTGCTGATGATTCATGGAACTGCCGATGAGAGTTGCGACATCTCCTGGGCCAGAGCCACGCGTGACGCATTGGTGAAGGCCGGCAAGGATGTTCGCCTCGTTGAGTACAAGGGCGCTGGCCATTACATGTACGGGCCATGGAACGACTCGATCCGCCAAGTGAACGCTTTTCTCAAAAAGCAGCTGTCCTAGCGCATGACGCTGATCCCGCAACTGCACGTAGGAAAGACTGCCCGCAAGCCCACTTGGAGGATCGCTTGACGGACATCGGCATCGTGCTCACTGGCAAGCGACGGTGGGTTGCCCTGTGCTTCCTTGCCCTGGGCGTCTCCATGATCATTCTCGACGCGACGATTGTGAACGTCGCCATCCCCTCGATGGTGCGCGATCTTGGGCTCTCGACCAATGACACCGAATGGATCATCGCGGCCTATTCGCTGACCTTCGCCTCGCTGTTGATCCTGTTCGGCAGGTTCAGCGACAGGTTTGGTCGCCGCCTGCTCTTTGCCATCGGCATCATCGTCTTCATTGTTGCCAGCGTCCTGGTTGCTGCATCGAGCACAGCTCAGACGCTCATCGCGGCACGAGCTCTGCAAGGCATCGGCGCCGCAATGATCCTGCCGGCTTCGCTGTCGATCATCAACGCAGTGTTCGTCGGCAAGTCACGCGCCATCGCGTTCGCTGTCTGGGGAGGCACGATCGGCGGAATGGCCGCGCTTGGTCCTTTGGTCGGCGGGTGGCTGACGACCTACGCCTCCTGGCATTGGGCCTTCCTGATCAACGTGCCCATCGGCATCGCCGTGCTGATTGGCGTCTTTCTGAGCGTGCCCGAAACCAAGGATGTGCAGGCACGCAAGGGAATGGATGTGCCAGGGACCCTGCTCATCACTTTGGGACTGGCCGGAATTGTCTTCGCACTGATCGAGGGACAGCGCTACGGGTGGGGCAAACCGATCAACCAGTTCCAACTCGGTGCATGGGATTGGCCGAGCTCATCGATTTCAATCGTGCCAGTGATTGGAGCGCTCGGTGTGCTTGCACTGCTGGCACTGTTGAGGGTGGAGACCACGCGCGCCGCGCAGGGCAAGATCGTCATCCTGGATCTGCGCCTGTTCCGGATCAGAAGTTTCGGCCTAGGCAACGCGGTTGCGCTTGTTGTCAGTCTTGGCGAATTCGGCCTGCTATTCGCGCTCCCGCTCTTCATGCAGGCCACGCTCGGCTACGACGCCCTGCAAACCGGCGTCATTCTCACTGCCCTGGCCATTGGCTCCTTCGCCGCATCGGGAATCGGAGCGCCCCTTGCGCAGCGCTTCGGACCCGTGCGGGTGCTGCAACTGGGCATGCTGCTTGAGGCGGCCGGAATCTTCGGACTGGCGTTCGTGCTGTCCACCACTGTTACCGGCTGGGAGATGGCTCCTTGGCTGTTCATCTATGGCATGGGCGTCGGCTTCGCAACGGCTCAGTTGACCGGCGTGATCCTGGCCGAGGTACCCGTGGCGGATTCAGGTCAGGCGAGCGCGGTCCAATCCACTTCCCGACAGGTCGGCGCTGCGATTGGCACGGCCATCATTGGCACGACGCTGATTCTGGGGCTGGGCAATGTGGCCGTGCAGCTGACTGATCGAGGGGTGCCCGCTGAGCAGGCCCAGGTGATCGGAGATGCAGTTGCCGGTTCGGCCGGTCAAGCCATCCCCGGTTTGGCATCGCTGCCCAACGGCCAGGTGCTGATCGAGGGTGCTTCGGCTGGCTTCGCGCATGCGATCACCTACGTCGCCCTGGTCGCAGGCGTCTTGGTCCTGATGGGATTCCTGACCAGTTTGACTCTCCCGCGCAATGCGGCGCGCATCGAGTCCGAGGGCTACCAAGCCCCGAAAACGACGTAACGACTGCTAGTAGGAGGGCAGTCGAACTGCCAGCCACGCAGGCAAGGCGTCAAGTCCGATGCGCTCCTGCTGCATGGTGTCGCGCTCGCGAACGGTGACCGCTTGGTCTTCAAGAGTGTCAAAGTCGACCGTGACGCAAAAGGGAGTGCCGATCTCGTCCTGTCGGCGATAGCGGCGTCCAATGGCGCCGGCATCGTCAAACTCCACATTCCAGCGCTTGCGCAGTTCAGCGGCCAGATCCTTGGCCTTCGGCGAGAGATCAGCGTTGCGAGACAAAGGCAGCACAGCAACCTTCACTGGAGCCAGGCGAGGATCAAGCCGCAGCACTGTTCTGGTGTCAACTCCGCCCTTGGAGTTTGGCGCCTGATCTTCGTCGTATGAGTCCAGGAGAAATGCGAGCACTGCGCGGGTCAGTCCAGCCGCAGGCTCAATGACATACGGCATCCAACGCTCTTCGGACTCTTGGTCAAAGTACGACAAGTCCGTGCCGGAGTGCTGACCATGCGTGGTGAGGTCAAAGTCCGTTCGGTTGGCGATGCCCTCGAGCTCGGCCCACTCAGAGCCGGCGAATCTGAAGCGGTACTCGATGTCGACAGTGCGCTTGGAATAGTGCGAGAGCTTCTCTTTGGGGTGCTCAAAGAAGCGCATGTTCTCTGGATCCAGTCCGAGATCGACATACCAATCCCAGCGCTGCTTCAACCAGTACTCGTGCCAATCCTCGTCGGTTCCCGGCTTTACGAAGAATTCCATCTCCATCTGCTCGAACTCACGCGTGCGGAAGATGAAGTTGCCAGGAGTGATCTCGTTGCGAAAGCTCTTGCCCGTCTGTCCGATGCCAAAGGGAGGCTTCTTGCGCGCTGCGTTCATCACATTGAGGTAATTGACGAAGATACCCTGCGCTGTCTCTGGACGCAGGTAGTGGACGGCGCCGGCATCTTCAACTGGGCCAACGGTGGTGCGCAGCATTCCGTTGAAGTCGCGGGGTTCGGTGAACTCTCCCTTGTTGCCACAGTTGGTGCACGTGATGTCAGCAAGTCCATTTGCCGGTGGGCGTCCGTGCTTCTCCTCGTACTGCTCAAGGAGCTGATCGGCACGCCAGCGACGGTTGCACTTCTTGCATTCAGTCAGCGGGTCCACGAAGGCATTGACGTGACCTGATGCCTCCCACACCTGCGGGGCAAGGATGATCGAAGAATCAAGTCCGATGACATCTTCACGACCGCGCACCATGTACTGCCACCACTGGCGACGGACATTGTCCTTGAGCTCAACACCGTTGGGGCCGTAGTCCCATGCAGACCGGCTACCGCCATAGATCTCGGAGGACTGAAAGGCGAATCCTCGGCGCTTGCAGAGATTGACAACTGCATCAACACGATCGGCGGCCATTGAGCGCTCCATTTCCGAAGCGCTTGCGGCGCTCCAATCCGGCTGGGTGTCGGCGGGTGCAGGGAGTCTACGAGAGAAGGTCGAAATCCAGATAGTGCCCTGCCAATGGCAATTGGTCTGTGCACACGTGCAGCACGACAACTTGGTCGTAGATTCCTGCCAACTCTCCCAGCTGTTGCGCTGGGCATACCGGCACTGCAAGAACGATGCTCGAGGCGCCCGATGCCCGAATGGCCCGTCCGACTGCACGCGCGGCCGTGCCAGATTCGACTCCGTCATCGACGACAACAACAGTTCGACTGACAGTCTCGGGCAGTTGCGTTGTGGTAACGCTGCCACCTGATTTCAGGATGGCTACTGCGTCAAGTGGAACGCCCAGAGCTATTGCGACAGCACTGCCGACCAGCTGACCGCGCGCATTGAGCCCTATGACACATGGGTCCAGAAATGGGCCCAATGCCAAGACTTCAACGCCGAGTAGGCGGCCGACTTCGGTGAAACTCGAATATGGGGTCACAGCTGTACGGGAGGGACAATCGCAGCTGATGCACTGCCTAATCCGATGACGTCGGCATCAGCGGCACGTCCGGAGGCAACAGCTGTGGCAACCCCGTCACTGATGACGTACACAGCTTCGAATGCCGAGGATTCGTCGATGGCCTGCGACAGCAGCGGCACTGCCGAAATCTTTACTTCGAATCGCGACAGTGCGCGACGGTAGGAACCGACGTCCTGCCAACGGGTGGTGACCAGCCGAAGATCAGTCTCATCGGTTGCCTGCGCAATGGCCCCATCGATGAATCCAGCACTCTCCGCGAAGGTTGCCAGCGCTGTCCGGGCGTCTTCGGCGAACCGTGCACTCAGCTCAGCGGGCACCCGAAAGCGGTTGATCATCAGCAAGATGGGCGCACTAGAGTCAGTCTGCAATTCACTCACCGCTCGAAGGTAGCGGGTATCGGAGGATTCATGGCCAAGCCCCCACGCGATCTGCCAGAAGGCGTGCGCGGACCCAGCGGACCGGGCCGTCATGCAGTGGAGAAGCGCAGTCTGCCGATCCTGGTGAGGCTCAATCGACTCCCCCGTTGGCTGGTGGTCGTCGGCTTGGGCGCGCTGCTGTTCCTTGGGCTCATTCAGACAGGCGATCTGGCCTGGCTCGGTGGCGTGCTGCTGCTGATCGTCACCGGATTCCTGTTCTGGCTGCTTGTTCTGGCCTGGCCAGTGCTGCCAACGCAGGCGCGGATCATGCGGACCGTGGTGGTCGGCGGTGCCCTTGGCATCACCATCTTGAAGTTCATGGGCCGCTTCTGAACCTGCTCGTTTGAAATTGACAATCATTTTCAATAAGATTGAAGCATGGGCTTCCCGCTTGGACGATGCACGTCACTGATCCTGCTGAGCGTCCTGGGGCTGAGCGCCTGCAGCAGCACCGATGCCTCGCAGCCAGCACCAGCCGATGGCCTTTCCATCGTCGCCACCACCACCATCCTGGGTAGCGTCGTCGGCGATCTCACCAACTGCGCGGGCGGCGAAGTCAGCACCTTGATTCCCAGTGGTGCTGACCCACATGACTTTGCCCCTTCATCGCAGCAAGTCGCATCGCTAGTGAATGCCGACATCGTGATTGCCAATGGCCTTGGGCTCGAGGGTGGTCTGGTCGATGCCTTGGAGTCAGCAAAGACCGATGGCGCGACGGTCTATGAAGTGGCGCCGAACATCTCACCGCGCAATTTCGCCGGCTCCACCACTCCTGATCCGCACTTCTGGTTCGACATGTCACGGATGGCAAATGCTGTTGAACTCATCGGTGACCAGCTGGCTGCCAAGGGCGGAGCGAAGTACGCGACCTGTGCGAGAGCGGAAGCCGAAAAGATCCGCGCAGCTGAGACGCAGGTGAAGGCGACTCTTGATTCGGTGCCTTCGAACAAGCGAGTGCTGGTGACAGATCACGATGCCTTCGGCTACTTGGCTGAGGCCTACGGCTACTCCATTGCTGGAGCGGTCATTCCATCTGGAACCACGATGGCCGAACCAAGCTCGTCTGATCTCGCAGATCTGGCAGCGATCATCAAGGCCAAGGGTGTGACGGCGATCTTTGCCAACACCGATAGCGCCAAATCACTGGCCAAGGCGGTTGCCGGTGAGGTGGGCTACCCAGTCGATGTTGTGGAGCTCTACGTCGACACTCTCGGGGCCCCTGGCAGTGGAGCCGATACCTATCTTGGCTACATGCAAACAGATGCTCAGCGCATCGCCGAGGCATTGAAGCGCTGACATGGACTGGTGGATTGAGCCATTCTCACTGGGATTCCAGCAACGCGCACTCATCGGCGGAGCACTCGCGGGCTTGATGTCATCCATCGTTGGCACCTGGCTGGTGCTGCGCGGAATGAGCTTCTTTGGAGACGCCTTCGTGCATGGAGTGGTCCCTGGTATCGCGGCTGCAGTGGTGCTCGACATCAATCCGGTGATCGGCGCGGCCGTCGCCGCCCTGGTGATGGTGCTGTTGATAGAAGTCGTCAATCGACAGACGGCACTGACCGAGGACACCGGCATCGGTCTTCTCTTTGTCGGCATGCTCGCCCTCGGTGTTGTCATCATCTCCAGGCTCAGCACGTTCTCCGGAAGTCTGACCACGATCTTGTTCGGTGATGCCTTGGGCGTGACCACAAGCGACCTTTGGGCACAAGGGCTTCTTGCTCTCGCTATTGTTCTGGTGACCACTGCGCTGTATCGCCCGCTGCTTGCCTTGTCATTCAATCGCGACAAGGCTGAGCTCCTTGGCATGCGACCCAAGGCCACCCACGCGGCGCTGCTGATTCTCATTGCGGCTGCGGTCATCGGCAGTTTCCAGTCGGTCGGCACCCTGCTCGTGTTTGGTCTACTGGTGGGACCTCCAGCGACTGCCGCCCTTCTTGCCCGCACAGTTCCGCGCATGATGGTGATCTCTGCTGGCATTGCTCTGGTATCGGTATGGCTGGGCCTGACATTCAGCTATCACCTCGGCACTGCCGGATCGGCAACGATGGCCTTGATGCCAATCCTCATCTTCTTCCTCGTGCTCACGATCACCAGACTGCGGATGGTCTTGGCCAAGCGCACAGCCGTAGAGCAGGGCGAATATGTCTGACCTGCACAGCCACCACGACCACAGTTCAGCTGTCGATGCTGTGGTCGCCGAAGATGTCGTGCTTGGCCACAACTCGCACATCGCAGTGCATGCATCCTCCTTCTTCATCCCCGCCGGCAAGGTCACCACGGTCATCGGTCCGAACGGCAGCGGAAAATCGACTCTGCTGCATGCCATCGCCGGCCTGCTCAGCCCGCTTGCCGGCAGCCTGCGAGTGCTGGACGCGCAACCACAAAGCCAGCGCGAGCACATCAGCTACGTACTGCAGAACACCACCGTTCCAGTCGGGACCCCCATCACCGTGGCCGAGACTGTGATGATGGGCCGCTACCCCGGCCTCGGGCTGATGCGCCGCCCCTCAAAGCTGGACAAGGCACGCGTGAGCGAGGCCATGGAGAAACTGCGCATCACTGATCTGGCAAAGCGGCACCTAAGCGAACTCTCCGGTGGCCAACGTCAACGGGTCTATGTTGCGCAAGGCATCGCCCAGGACCATGACCTCCTCCTGCTCGATGAGCCGCTTACGGGCTTGGACATCGGCTCCGCACAGACCATCGACGAGATCATTCACCAGGAACCTGTCGGCGGATGCACCGTCATCCTCACCACGCATGACCTCGACGAAGCTCGCGCCTCAGACTTTGTCGTGCTCATGGCCGGTCGCGTCATTGCTGCTGGTCCGCCTGCAGCAGTGCTGACCAATGACAACCTGCTGACCGCCTATGGCCTTGGCGGTCTGCATCGAAGTGACGATGCTGAGCCCAGTACCGACCATCATCACCACGATCACGACCACGGTGATCACAACCATCAGCACGGGCACTGACATGAGCATCGGACCACGCACCACGCGCCAACGTGCCGCCGTCGCTTCAGCACTGCTGGACCTGGATGACTTTCGATCAAGTCAGGAACTGCATGAGCACCTGCGCTCAATTGGCGAAAGCGTTGGCCTCACCACGGTGTACCGCACGCTGCGCGCAATGGCTGATGCCGGTGAGGTCGATGTCATCGTGCGTGAGGATGGCGAGTCGGTGTATCGGCAGTGCAGCGGCTCCCACCACCATCACCTTGTCTGCCGGCAATGCGGCGCCGCCGTGGAGATTGAGGGCCCGGCTGTCGAACGTTGGGCAGATGCCGTGGCCGCCCAACATGGCTTCACCGAAGTCAGCCACACCCTGGAACTCTTTGGACTCTGCACTCAGTGCGGAGGCTGATTCGGCACAGCCCCGCCATAGCGGCGATCACGCGAGGCGTAAACCTCGCACGCATGCCACAGATGACGACGATCGAAATCTGGCCAGAGAGTGTCAACGAAGACCAACTCGGCATAGGCCGACTGCCACAGCAGGAAGTTGCTGGTGCGCTGCTCGCCTGAGGATCGAATGAACAGATCAACGTCAGGCATATCGGGTTCGTCCAGATAGCGATGGAACATCCGCTCGTCGATGCGCTCCGGCTTCAATCGCCCTGCTTGCACATCGCGGGCCATCGCGGCTGCGGCATCCGCGATCTCCGCCCGACCGCCATAGTTGACGCACATGGTCAGCGTGAGTCTGGTGTTCTTGGCTGTGAGGCGCTCGGCCCCCTCCAGTTCATTGATCACACTGCGCCAGAGCCTTGGGCGTCGGCCCGCCCAGCGCACCCGGACACCCATCTCATTCATCTCATCACGACGCCGACGGATGACATCGCGGTTGAAACCCATCAGAAAACGGACTTCCTCGGGTGACCGCTTCCAGTTCTCTGTTGAGAAGGCATAGGCCGAGATTGCGCCAATGCCGAGTTCCAAGGCCCCGTGGACGCAATCCAGCAGGCTTGCCTCACCCTGCTCATGACCCGCAGTTCTTGGCAGGCCGCGCTCCTTGGCCCAACGACCGTTGCCGTCCATCACGACTGCGACATGTCGGGGCACAAGATCTATGGGGATCTTCGGTGGCTTCGCACCGGTGGGGTGTGGCGGTGGAAGGCGAAGCTGCTTCTTCATGACCCAAGCTTTCGATCGGCACGGTCAACAAAGGGAAGGGATCGCAAGCCCCACTCCAGATGCCATTGCAGGAAGGCTGCCACAAGACCGCTGGCCTCGCGACGCTCGCGAACAGCGCTGGCGTCTGCGACTTCCCAGTCACCACTGAGCAATGCAGCGAGCAAGGCGATCGCAGCAATTGACGGGGTGGCTGATCCGGGCGGGCGACAGTCGCCACACACCATGCCACCACCTTGCACCGAGAAGGCTCGATGCGGGCCCGCAGTGCCGCAACGCGCGCACTCATCGAAGGACGGTGACCACCCAGCAATCGACAATGATCGCAGCAGATACGAGTCCAGGATCAATGGCGAGTCATGCGCCTCACTGACAAGGGATCGCAAACCGCTCAGCAGCAGCACGTACTGCTGAATCGCCGGCTCGCGTTCAACTGGTGTGAGTCGCTCTGCAGTCTCCACCATTGCCATTGCTGTCGTCCATCGGCCGTAGTCGCCGGACAGTTGAGCGCCATAGGAGTCGATGGCTTCCACCTGGGTGACATTGTCGAGGTTCTTTCCCTCGTAAAGCTGCACGTCCACATGCGTGAACGGCTCAAGCCGAGCGCCAATGCGGCTCGAGGTCTTGCGCACCCCGCGTGCCACTGCCCTCACGCGACCATGTCGGCGAGTCAGGAGCGTGACAATGCGATCGGCCTCACCCAATTTATGGGTGCGCAGCACGATTGCTTCGTCACGATAAAGCGGCACAGGACATTGTCATCTTCACTCGGGGATCCCGCAGACTGCCACGCCTGTCTGAGGCCTGAATTGCGCTAGAAGCCAAGGCGTCGCAGCTGCTTGGGGTCACGCTGCCAATCCTTGGCGATCTTGACTCGAATATCCAGATACACCGGAGTTCCGACCAGATGCTCAATGTTGTGACGAGCTTTGGTGCCCACGGCCTTCAGACGAGATCCGCCTTTGCCAATGATGATCGACTTCTGGCTGTCACGCTCGACGAAGAGATTGGCATGGATATCGGTGAGCGGGCGATCCGCCGAGCGACCCGGGCGCAGCCCCATCTCTTCAATGGTCACTGCGATCGAATGCGGGAGCTCATCGACAACACCTTCAAGTGCTGCCTCGCGAATGAGTTCAGCAACGGCGATTTCCAGCGGCTCATCGGTGACCTCGCCATCGACATAGAGCAATGGACCCTCGGGCATCAGGGTGATGAATTCTGCAACGAGCGCATCGATGTTCTCGCCGTTATTGGACGAGACCGGCACGATCGTGGCCCACTGAGTTCCGAGTTGCTCAGCAAGCAGCTGGGCATCCAGCAGCCGCGCGGCCAAGTCCTCGCGCGAGACCTTGTCTGACTTGGTGATGATCACAATGATCGGAATCCGACCAAGATCGACAATCTCCTTGGCAATGTAGCGATCGCCGGGGCCGATGAGCTGGTCTGCTGGCAGGCACAGGCCGATGGCATCGACAGTTGTCCAGGTTTCACGCACCTGATCGTTCAGTCGCTCACCCAGCAGAGTGCGCGGACGATGTAGGCCTGGGGTGTCCACGAGAATGAGCTGCGCATCCTCACTCGTGAGAATGCCGCGAATAAGACGACGCGTGGTCTGGGGACGCGACGAGGTGATAGCAATCTTCTGACCGACCAGTCGATTGGTGAGCGTGGACTTGCCCGCATTCGGTCGTCCGACGATGGAGACGAAACCGCTGCGAAAGGCCATCACGACTCCAGCCGCGACTGCAAAGAACCGTCAGCAGCACACAGAAGAATCGGTACGCCAGCGCCGCCAAGTTCGCTCACACATGCGTGATCGATTTCTTCGCCGCCCAGCACCACCGCACACTCCAAGCCCCTTGCACCTGCTGCGACCGCTTGCGCGACTGCAACTTCAAGACTGGTGAGATTCAGGCTCGGCAATACGACCGTTGCACCTGCGTAGGTCCGACCCATTTCATCACGCACGGCGGCGCCTTGGCTTGCGCCGATGCGGCCACGTGCGCCGCGCGCCAAGGTAATGAGCTTGGCGTCCTCGGAGTTCAGCTCATCCATCGGACTTCACTTCATCCTCAGCAAATATGCGCTCAACGCGAATGGCGTTGATGCGATTGCGACGTCCACCACTGCTTTCAGCAGTGAGCACGTAGCCGTCTTCGATGATCGCAGCGCCAGGAATGGGCACCCGACCCAAGCGCTTGGCGAGCAGGCCGAGAACAGTGTCGACACCTTCTTCATCGGCATCAATCTTGATGCCCAGGAGCTCAGCTACGTCTTCGACATGCATGCGTGAACTCACGCGATAGCCACCATCAGCAAGTTCGGCAACTTCCGGCATTTCTGTGTCGTACTCATCGGCAATCTCACCCACGATCTCCTCGAGTACATCCTCGATAGTGACCAGCCCCGCAGTGCCCCCGTACTCATCGACCACGATGGCCAAGTGCACGCGCGCGGCCTGCATATCCCGAAGCAACTCATCGACCGGCTTGCTGTCTGGCACAAAGAAGGTCTTGCGCATCAAGGATTCCACGAGTTCAGCCTCTCCGGCTTGACCATCGTCAAAGACCCGTCGCACGAGGTCTTTCAGATAGACGACGCCGACGATGTCATCTGCACCTTCGCCGATGACCGGAATGCGGCTGAATCCAGAGCGCAAGCCGAGGGACAGCGCCTGTCGAAGTGACTTCTGCCGCTCGACCACGATCATCTCGGTGCGCGGGACCATCACTTCACGTGCACGCGTATCGCCGAGCTCAAAGACTGAGTGGATCATCTGGCGTTCGTCGTCTTCGATCACGCTGTCGGCTTCAGCCATGTCAACGAGCTCGCGAAGTTCGGCCTGTGAGGCGAAGGGGCCCTCGCGGTAGCCCTTGCCCGGGGTGAGCGCATTGCCGAGCACGATGAGCAGGCTCGTGATCGGTCCCAGGACTGAGGCCATCGTGCGCACCAGCCCGGCACTGGACATGGCGATGCGATCGGCGTGCTGACGACCCAGGGTCCGCGGAGCCACCCCGAGAGCGACGTAGGAGATGACGACCATCACGCCAACTGCCAGCAGCAAAGCGCCGCTATCGGACCAGTCGTGGCCAATGGCCAAGGTGTCCACGCAGACGTAGCCGACAATCACTGTGGCACCTACGGTCGCGACCGTGGACAGGAACAGCAGGACGTTGACGTATCGCGCCCGATCCTCAAGCACAATCAGGAGGCGATCAGCAGACTTCGGCTTCTCGCGCCGCAGCTCCTCGATGCGCGAGCGCGATACTCGGCCGATAGCCGTCTCAGCACTGACGAGCAATCCGGCAAGCACCACGAGCAATATTGCAAGGGCAAGCAGCCAGGCGCTAGTCACGATCTGCTCCTACTGAACTTTGCGCTGTCTGCCATTGCTCCAGCAGTTGATCTTGAAAAGCGAACATCGCGTCGTACTCATCCTCTGTCGCATGGTCGTAACCGATGAGATGGAGCATCCCATGGATCATCAGAAACTCCAGTCGCTGCGGCAAGGACATGCCCGCTCGGTCGGTATCGGCCTCGACGAACTCGGGACAGATCACGATGTCACCCAGGATTCCGGGCTGCGGATCATCTGATGGTCGCAGCTCATCCATGGGGAAGGACAAAATGTCGGTGGCACCTGGCTCGTGCATCCATTCCAGATGCAGTTCTTCCATGTCGGCGGTGCTGACAAGGGTGATCGACAATTCAGTTTCCGGATGCAACTGCAGAGCCCTGAAGAGGAATTCAGCTTCAGCCTTCAATGCGTCCAGATCAATCTGGTAATTCGTCTCGTTCTCACAGCTCAGATTCATGCTTCGCGTTGCGCGTCGTAGCGCGCATATGCCTCAACAATTCTTCCGACGAGCTTGTGCCGAACGACGTCGCCAGAAGTCAGGCGACAGAAGGCGACATCATCGATGTCCTCCAGGATGTCGCCAACGTTGCGCAATCCGCTGGTGGTGCCGCCTGGGAGATCCACCTGAGTGACGTCACCGGTGATGACCATGGTTGACCCAAAGCCAAGCCTGGTCAGAAACATCTTCATCTGCTCGGCAGAAGTGTTCTGCGCCTCGTCAAGGATGATGAACGCGTCATTGAGAGTTCGGCCACGCATATAGGCAAGCGGCGCCACCTCGATTGTTCCGCTGGTCATCAATCGCGGAATCGACTCCGGATCGATCATGTCGTGCAAGGCGTCATACAGCGGACGCAGGTAGGGATCGATCTTCTCTGAGAGCGTGCCCGGCAGAAATCCAAGACGCTCACCGGCTTCAACTGCCGGACGCGTCAGGATGATGCGCGAGACCTTCTTGGCCTGCAGCGCTTGCACTCCCTTGGCCACAGCGAGGTAGGTCTTGCCGGTACCGGCCGGCCCAATGCCGAACACGATGGTGTTGTTGTCGATTGCATCCACGTATCGCTTCTGGTTCAGCGTCTTTGCTCGAATCGTGCGACCACGATTGCTCAGAATGTTGGCGGTGAGCACCTCGGTTGGACGCGTGCCACTGCGCAGGAGCGAGATGCTTCGGTCAACGGACTCCTGAGTCAGCCCTTGTCCGGTGCGCAACACCGCGAGCATTTCACCAATGAGTGTCTCGGCGACGCCGACTTCTTCAGGCACGCCTGTCAACTGAATCTCGTTGCCGCGCACCAAGATCACAACAGCCGGGAAGGCCGCCTCGATCAGGCGAATGTGCGCATCGTTCACGCCCAGCAGCGCGACCATGGGCTGCGCTGCAGGGACAGTGATGCGCGCTTCGGCATGCGGAACAGTAGGCAAAGTGCTCATGCAGCTACCCCGGTGGCCATGTGAATTCCCTTCCGCCTAGCACGTGTGCGTGCACATGAAGAACTGACTGGCCCACTGCCTCACCGGTGTTGAATACCAGGCGATAGGCATCGCTCAACCCCGCCTCGGCCGCAACCGCGGCTGCTGCATCCACCAACGCTGGAAGGAGCTCAGGTGCTTGCGCGGATAGCTCCTGCAGATTGGTGAAGTGACGAATCGGGATCACAAGCACATGCGTGGGGGCCTGCGGTGCAATGTCACGGATTGCGATGACATCGTCGTTGCGCATCACAACTTCGCAGGGGAGTTCCCCGGCGATGATGCGGCAGAACAGGCACTCAGACATGGTTCATCTTCCCACGCCTGAGTCAGGCGACGCTGCCCAGCGGAGCCGGGAAGCCAGAAGGCTCACCGCGATCGCTCCGGCCAATGAGGCTCTGAGCACCTCAGGGCCCAGGAGCACCGGCAAGGCACCCGCGGCAGCCAGCAGTTCCTCTTCCTGCGGACTGATCCCGCCTTCTGGCCCCACGATCAGACAGATCTGCCCTGAAGCAGGGAGTTCAGTTGCCGCCAAGGCAGTGCTCGCCGCCTCGTGGAGCAAAAGGACGGCGTCGAAGTCCGCCATCTGCGAAATGACCTGCTTGGTGCTCTGCACTTCGGAGACCACCGGCAGCCAGGGTCTTCGCGACTGCTTGGCCGCGGCACGTGCGGCCTGTTGCCACTTGATCAACGCCTTGTCTGCTCGCTCGCCCTTCAGCTGCACAATCGAGCGCTGCGCTGCCCAAGGGATGATGCGATCAACCCCAACTTGAGTCATCAGATCGATCGCGAGTTCACCATGCTCGCCCTTGGCCAGGGCCTGCACGACCGTGATCGAAGGATCTGGCGCGGGTACGTCACTGATGCTCTCGATGAGGACCGAAGCCGCAGAATTGCGCACTTCAAGCCGGCCCATCGCCTTGCGGCCTAGGCCGTCAGAGACCAGGACTTGGTCACCCGTGTTCATCCGAAGCGCTGCGGTGGCATGGCGCGCTTCATGAGCCGACAGTTGCACGACCGCACCGACCTCAGCCGAACTGACGGCCTCACACAGCAATAACTGCATTGTCACTTCTGGGTGAACGCATCCTTGAGTCGAGAGAACAATCCAGTGTGTTCTTCTGCCGATGGATGCGTGACGCGAACGAGCTCCTCTTGGCGCAGTTGCGCGAGTTGCTGCAGTAGCTCTCGTTGCGCAGCATCCAGTTCAGTTGGCACGCGCACGTCCAGGTGCACGTGCAGATCGCCTCGTTGACCGCCGCGGAGCCGGGCGGCGCCCTTGCCGCGAAGAATCAGCTCTTCACCGGATTGGGTGCCAGGCCGCACATCGAGCAGTTCCTCGCCATCGAGGGTGTCAAGGCTGATGCTTGTGCCAAGCGCTGCAGACGTCATCGGCACCGCAACGCGACAATGCAACTCGTCGCCATGACGCTCAAAGACCGGGTGGGCTGCCTGCACGATCTCGACGTAGAGATCCCCAGCCTGGCCACCATTTGGTCCGACCTCGCCCTCGCCAGTGAGCTGAATGCGCGTGCCTGTATCGACGCCGGGTGGAATCTGGATGGTCATCGTGCGCCGAGTGCGAACTCGACCATCACCTGAGCACTCATGACAGGGATGCGGGATCGTGGTGCCAAAGCCTTGACACTGCGGACACGGACGCGAAGTCATGACCTGACCCAGGAATGATCGCTGCATCTGCTGCAACTCACCCCGGCCCTTGCACATCACACACACCTCGGGCTGACTGTCACCGTCGAGACCTGTGCTGTTACACGTTCCACAGCGACTGGCAGTGTCCACAGTGATGTCGCGGGTGTCACCGAACACGGCTGTGCTCAGATCAATCTGCAGTCGGATGAGCGCATCCTGGCCACGACGAGCACGCGTGCGCGGGCCACGCTGACTGCCACCACCACCGCCGAAGAAGGCATCCATGATGTCGCCGAAATCAAAGCCACCTTGGAATCCACCACCGCCGAAGCCGCCTTGTCGCGGATCGCCACCTGCGTCATACATCTGACGCTTCTCGGGATCGCTCAGCACCTCGTAGGCCGCAGTCACATTCTTGAACTTGTCCTGTGCCTGTGGATCAGGGTTTACGTCTGGGTGAAGTTCGCGCGCGAGCTTGCGGTAAGACTTCTTGATCTCTTCAGGGCTTGCGGTGCGTTCCACTCCAAGCAGTGCGTAAAAATCGGTACTCACTGCAGACTCACTGCTCCTCAAGGATTCGGGTGACGTATTGCGCTACAGCATTGACGGAACGAATTGCCCCGGCATAGTCCATATGGGTAGGGCCAACGACGCCAAGTGAGGCAAGTCCCAGACCGTGACGACCGTAGCGAGTGGTGACAAGAGAAGTGGACTGCAGGCCTTCAACATCAGTCTCCTGCCCGATACGAACGGTGACTCCTGTCGTCGTCGCCTCGCCCATCAATCGCATCAATACGACTTGCTCTTCCAAGGCTTCCAGCACGGGCTGAATGTCAATGGGAAAGGCCTCGCCATAGCGCGCCAGGTGAGCGGTGCCGCCGAGCACGATGCGCTCATCGACGGTCTCCATCGCTGCATCGAGCAACGTAGCCGTGATCGAAGCGGCGGCCGGACGCAATGCCGGCTCACAGTTCTCAGTGAACTGCTCAAGCAAGGTGGCCAGGGAAGAGAATGGCTGACCCATCACGACGGTGAGCAGTCGCGCGCGAAGTTCGCCGATCAGCTGCTCACTGATCGGCTCATTGATCTCTATTGTGCGTTGCTCGATGCGACCGGTGTCAGCGATCAAGATCAACAGCAGACGAGTCGTGCTGATGGAGATGAGCTCGACATGTCGAACGGAACTGCGGGTCAGCGATGGGTACTGCACCAGGGCAACCTGGCGGGTCACCTGCGCGAGCAATCGCACAGTGCGGACCATGACATCGTCGAGATCCACCGCGCCGGCCAGGAACTGTTCGATCGCTCGGCGCTCCCCAGCGGACAGCGGCTTCACCGCTGAGAGACGATCGACAAACAGTCGATAGCCAAGATCGGTGGGGATGCGTCCTGCGCTGGTGTGCGGCTGGGCGATGTATCCCTCTTCTTCAAGGGCTGCCATGTCATTGCGGATCGTTGCCGGCGAAACACCCAGACTGTGGCGCTCAACGAGCGCCTTGGACCCCACGGGCTCGTGGGTGGAGACATAGTCCTCGACAATGGCACGCAAGACAGCCAAGCGGCGGTCCTCCAGCATGCTCACCTCCGTGGACTAGCACTCGCATTTCTTGAGTGCCAAGTGTACGCGCGCTGAGAGCACGAGGACGATGGCGCATGAGCCGACCGTTCACTACCCAAGGAGCAAGCACAGATGAGTGCCCGCCAGCATCGCCGAGTTCTCGCGGTACTCGTTGCCGCACTCACGTCTGTCCTGGCTGCCGCCTTGCTGAGCAGTCCTTCCCAGGCGTACGTGGCGACGTGGGTGGATCAGGTCGGCACCTACGACTCCCTCATCTCGCCGAACTACACGGGGATCGTTCCGGTGCAGTCGTTCATCAATGGGCAGACTCTCGGGATCGGCACCTTTGATCACCTCGATGGCGAGCTGGTCATGGTGGGCGGTATCGCCTATCGAGTCGGCACGGATGGAACTCCCCGACCCGTCACAGACTCAGCTACCACGCCGTTCTTCGAGGCGATCACTTTCGCACCCGACTGGTCTGGCCCTGTTGCGCCCGGAACCACCTGCAACAACATCCTGGGCGCAGTGAACACTCTCGCCCAGACTGACAAAGGAGTGATTGCTGTGCGGGTGCGCGGCACTTTCACGGATCTGGTCACGCGCAGCGTGCCGGCTCAGACCACTCCATACCTGCCGCTCGCCGACGTCGTCGCCAAGCAGACCGTCTTTCCACTCGGAGCACGCCGGGCTGTGCTCGTCGGCTTTCGCACGGGACCGGACTTTGCCGGCATCGGAGCACCAGGGCTGCACCTGCATGGCCTCACAGCAGACAGGACTGCCGGTGGACATGTGCTCTCGTGCGTGGCGGGCAATGATGTCCAGCTGTCAGTGCAGCGGGCCGCCGGATTCCGCGTCTCCTAACATCGTGGTCAGCCAACCGCCAATCCCCCAGTGAAGTGAGGATCTCAGTGCTCAGCACGACTTCGGTTGGTGCGCGCCGACTCTTGGTCATCGTCTCCGGACTCCTGCTCGCCTGCTGCCTGGCGACGGTTTCTGCTGCGCAGGCAAGCCCCAAGTCAGCACCGACGCTCAAGCCGCGGCAGGTGACGCAGTTCCAGCTCTTCTATGTCCATCCTTCGGACAGCCTTGCCGTCGCGGGCCGAGCAGCGGCAATCCAACACATCGCCATGCAGGCAGACACCTGGCTTGAGTCTGAGATTGGCGGCGGCCTCTCGCCCCGGTTTGTCCGTGGTGCCGACGGACGCCCATCGGTGCTCACCATTGCATCGATCCTGCCGACATCAGCAATGAACGATCGAGAGGACATCGCATACGACGCGATGCCCTCGTATGTCTCGCGCGGCGTGGTGAAGCCCCGAGTGCTGCCGATCTTCTTCATCGAAGGTGAACAGGACTACGACGCTTGCGCTTGGTACTGGGACGGGCGCAATGGTCCCTACATCAGCTTCCCGATGGACAACTGCGAGATCTACCCATCCGTTCAGGACCGCTTCCCCGATTACGGCTCGTACACATTGGCCCACGAGATGGTGCACGCCCTTGGAGCAGTCGATGAGCGGGCGCCGCACGAAGACGGCACCGGTCATGTCAAAGGCGATCCTCAAGACCTCATGACGGGCAACGATTGGGACGACGTCGATTGGGAGAGGCTGACCCTTGATCCTGGCCGCGACGACTACCTGAGAACTGGGCGAAGGGATCTGGTCAATATCGAGAAGAGCCCACTCCTGGAACGGGCCAGCTCAACTGCCTGGCTCTCGTAGTCGCACCATCACTTCACACTGGTGAAGGTTCCGATTCAGGATCTATCAGCCTTGCGCGCATCTCGATACGCTGAATGGCCCAAACGCTGCCCCGCCACCCTGGAGTCTTCGCAATGTCCGACTTTGATGTCATCGTGCTTGGAAGTGGCTTCACCGGCCTGCGAGCAGCAGTAGCTGCCAGTGCCAGTGGGGCCTCGGTCGTCGTCGTCGAAGCCCAGCCAGAGATCGGCGGCCGCAGTCAGTACTCCTTCGCCCACCTCATGGGCGCGGGCACGCGCTTCCAGCAGGAGGCAGGGGTCCAAGACTCACCGGAGGCGCTGTTCAAGCAGTACATGCGCTTGCACGAGTACCAGATTGACGCCGCCAATGCCCATGCCCTGACTTTCGGCATCGGCAAGGAAATTGAATGGCTGGCCGACAACGGGCTGGTCGTCAAAGGCATCCTGCCAAGTGAGACCAATGAGGTAAGCCGTATCCATCGATCTGGCGGTGGCTGGAAGATCATCGAAGTACTGCTGCGCCTGGCACGCGAGCAGGGCGTGGAGTTCATCCTCAATACGCGAGTCGATCGGCTGCTGACTGAAGACGGGCGCGTTGTTGGCGTTGAGGCCGCCGGCGAGCAACTCCGATCCAAGTCGGTTGTCCTGGCCACCGGTGGCTTCGGCGGCAACAAGGAGCTCGTCGCCGAGTGGCTGCCATCGGTTGCAGCGCTGGCCGGCGACTGGGTGCTGCCTGTCGGCGGCGAGGAACTCGCCAGATTCGCACAAGGAGATGCGATCCCATTGGCCTTGGCCGTCGGCGCACAGATCGCCGGTAAGGACCTGTGGGAGGTCACTCTTCGCCCGGGTTACGTGCAGGTCTCCCTCCCTTCGCTGCCAGGACACGTGGTGCTTGTGGATGCCAACGGCCGGCGCTTCGTGGACGAGTGCGCGGGCGTGGCAGCCATGCAGGGCGCAGTGCGTCATGCGCAGGGACCCGTCCATCTCATCTTTGACGAGGCTGGCAAGAGCGCATACACGCCTTCTGGCGACATCCTGGCACCGGGAGAAAAGAAGCGTCGGCTGCATCCAGACTACGTCCAGGACGTTGTCGATGCCGAAGTTGAGCGCGGCAGCATCGTGAAGGCCGACACCATCGATGAACTCGCAGCAAAGATCGGCGTCGAGCCGGCATCGCTGCGCGGAACATTGACGCAGTACAACCAAGACGCCCGTGACGGCTACGACTCAGTGCAGTTGAAGGATCCGACACAGATGCGGCCAATCGAGACCGGGCCCTTCTACGCCACCGAAATGCGCTTGGCGTCAGTCGGCTTCACCGGGGCTGGCCCACGAGTCAACGCGCGCGCCGCAGTCCTTGACCAGCACAACCTGCCGATCCCTGGACTGTTTGCTGGCGGCGAGTGCGCGAGTGGAATTGCTGGTTACGGCAGTGCGATGGACGCAACGCCAACGGCAACCTGCTTGGTCTTCGGCCGAATCGCTGGTGAGAGTGCAGCGGCCTTCGCGCTCAAGCCCTAACTCGGCAGTAGTTCTCGGACAACAGCATCGGCAAGCAAGCGTCCGGCCAAGGTCAGCTGCACGCGACCTGCTTCACGCGCAGACTGATCGATGAGCTCGCGCGCGACAAGTCGATCAAGCAGTGACCCATCGAACGTGTGTGCAGACATGCCTTCAGCGAGCCGAATGCCGAGCATCACCTGTTCAGTACGAAGATCCTCAGCGGAGAGTTGCTCGGAATCGGCGATCGGTGCTTGGTGCGCACGAACCCGCTCTGCGTATGGTGCCGGGTGCTTGACGTTCCACCAGCGCTTGCCGTCAATGTGACTGTGGGCCCCTGGTCCCACTCCCCACCAGTGCTGACTGCGCCAATAGGCCAGGTTGTGCAGGCATTGCCCTCCTGGCTTGGCCCAGTTCGACACTTCATACCAGGGCATACCTGCAGCGGCCATACGTTGATCAATCAGTTCATACCGATCAGCGCAGACATCATCATCAGGCGCGGGAAGATCACCGCGAGCAATACGGCGACTCAGCGCAGTGCCGTCTTCAACAATCAGCGCGTAGGCCGAGAGGTGATCGATACCTGCCGATACTGCCGCATCGACGGACGACTTGAGATCGTCATCGGACTCCCCCGGCGTGCCGTAGATGAGATCCAGATTGACGTGCTCGAAGCCGACGTCCACAGCCCACTTTGCTGCTTGCACGCTGGCGCCAGGCGTATGCGTGCGTTCGAGTACCTGCAGCACCCGCGGCGCAGAACTCTGCATGCCGAAGGACATTCGCGTGAAACCGCCCGCCCGCAGTTCTTCAAGCATGCGTTGATCCACGGAATCCGGATTCGCCTCGGTCGTGACCTCAGCGCCGTCCACAAGTCCGAAGCAGGTCTTGATCTCCTGCAGCACATGATTCAAGCCTTGCGAGCCGAGCAGGGTCGGCGTGCCACCGCCGACGAAGACCGTGCTGACCTGCTGGGAGGACGCCAACTGTTCGGCAGCGATCCGCACCTCAGCGGCGAGTACCTCATGGAAACTGTCGCGTCGCACCTCATTGCCAAGTTCGGTGGCGGTGTAGGTGTTGAAATCGCAATATCCGCACCGACTAGAGCAGAAGGGCACGTGGACGTAAAGCGCCAGAGTGCTCCCTTGAGCGACCATCGCTATTTTTTCGATTCGTCGCCGGTCGAGAGAGCAGCGATGAAGGCCTCCTGCGGCACTTCAACGCGGCCGACCATCTTCATCCGCTTCTTGCCTTCCTTCTGCTTCTCCAGAAGTTTGCGCTTGCGGCTGATGTCACCGCCGTAGCACTTGGCAAGGACGTCCTTGCGGATCGCACGAATGGTTTCGCGGGTGATGACTCGAGAGCCGATGGCGGCCTGAATCGGCACCTCGAACTGCTGGCGCGGGATGAGGTCCTTCAACTTGGAGGTCATCATCGTGCCGTAGCTCATTGCCTTGTCGCGGTGCACGATCGAACTGAAGGCATCAACAGCCTCACCGTGCAGGAGAATATCGACCTTGACCAGATCGGCGTCCTGCTCGCCAGTCAGTTCGTAATCAAGTGAGGCATAGCCCTTGGTCTTGGATTTCAAGGCGTCAAAGAAGTCGAAGACGATCTCGGCCATCGGCAGGGTGTAGCGCAATTCCACCCGATCTTCGGACAGGTAGTCCATCCCGAGCATCATCCCGCGACGCTGCTGGCACAACTCCATCACTGTGCCCACGAACTCGCTGGGCAGAATGACGGTGGCCTTCACGATCGGCTCGTAGATGTGCGCGATCTTCTGCTCTGGAAATTCACTGGGGTTGGTGACGACGAACTCCGTGCCGTCATCGCGAACGAGTCGGTAGATGACGTTGGGTGCGGTGGAGATGAGGTCGAGATTCGCCTCGCGCTCCAAGCGCTCGCGGACGATCTCCATGTGCAACAGGCCAAGGAAGCCGCAGCGGAAGCCGAAGCCAAGTGCCAGTGAAGTCTCAGGCTCGTAGATCAGGGCAGCATCGTTGAGCTTCAGCTTGTCCAGCGCATCGCGCAGCAGCGGGTAGTCCGAGCCGTCGATTGGGTAGAGGCCGGAGTAGACCATCGGCTTGGGATCGCGGTAGCCGCCAAGTGATTCAGTGGCGCCCTTCTGCGCTGTGGTGACGGTGTCACCCACCCGCGACTGGCGCACGTCCTTGACGCCAGTGATCAGGTAGCCGACCTCGCCTACGCCCAGACCCTTGGACACCACTGGCTCAGGACTGATGACCCCAACCTCGAGCAGTTCATGCACAGCCCCAGTGGACATCATCGAGACCTTGTCGCGGGTGCCAATGCGGCCATCGACCACGCGGACGTAGGTGACCACGCCGCGATAGGTGTCGTAGACCGAGTCGAAGATGATGGCTCGAGCAGGGGCGTCAGCGTCGCCGGTCGGGCCCGGGATCGTCTCAACGACGCGTTCCAGCACCTCGCGAACACCGAGGCCGGACTTGGCCGAGGTCAGCAGGATCTCATCAGGATCGCATCCGATGATGCGGGCCAGCTCGGCTGCGTACTTCTCAGGCTGCGCGGCTGGCAAGTCGATCTTGTTGAGCACTGGGACGATCACCAGATCGTTCTCCAGCGCCAGGTAGAGGTTCGCCAGGGTCTGCGCCTCGATGCCCTGTGCAGCGTCAACGAGCAGAATCGCGCCTTCGCAGGCAGCCAGCGAGCGGGAGACCTCGTAGGTGAAATCGACGTGGCCGGGCGTATCGATCATGTTCAGGACGTATTCGACCCCATCGTCGGCCTGGTAGGGCAGGCGAACGGCCTGGGACTTGATGGTGATCCCGCGCTCGCGCTCAATATCCATGCGATCCAGATACTGGGCGCGCATTGAGCGGTCATCGACGACTCCCGTGACCTGCAGCATCCGGTCAGCGAGAGTGGATTTGCCGTGGTCAATATGGGCAATAATGCAGAAATTCCGGATGACCGTCGGGTCTGTTGATCCGGGCTGCGGTCCTGGCACGTGGGTCCTTCGGGCTCATGAATGGGGCATTTGGCGCTTTCGCCACCATGCCGGTAGCCTACGGGTTTGCTTCATCCCCTGATGACCGCCACCTGCGGGCTCGGGGTTCCCCATCACGATTGAGTAAAGGGTCACCAGTGGCGAACATCAAGTCGCAGATCAAGCGCATCCGGACCAACGAACTGGATCGTCAGCGCAACAAGGCTGTCAAGAGTGGCCTGAAGACATCCATTCGCAAGTTCCAGAAGGCAGCAGACGCTGGCAGCCCTGAGGCAGCCGAGCTCGCTCGCGATGCCTCACGTGCACTGGACAAGGCAGCAAGCAAGGGCGTCATCCACGCCAACCAGGCAGCAAACCGCAAGTCGGCTATCGCCACTCGCGTCGCCTCGCTCTAACCAGAACCTCGAAAGCCCCCATCCGTGGATGGGGGCTTTCGCATGTCCACAACTCAGCTGGTGGCGTAACCGCCATTGACCGGGATGGTCTGACCCGTGACCCAGCCGGCCTCCTCTGAGGCCAGCCACAACACCGCCGGAGCGATGTCGGTCCAGGTGCCAAGGCGCTTGGTGGCGTAATTGCGGGCCATCTTGGCCTGCGCCTCTTCACTGAATGCTCCAGGTGCTCCAAAAGTGCCCAGTGAAATCGAATTGCAGTTGACGCCGAACCGGCTGTACTCATTGGCCAAGGACTTCATGAAGGCCATGCCCATTGCCTTCGCAGCGCCGTACACCGCGACTCCAGGATCACCGATGCGACCGCCTTCGGAGACGATAGTGATGACACGTCCCCAGCCCCGCTCGATCATGCCCGGGAGCATCACGTAGCAGGTGTTGAAGGTGCCATAGCCGTTGAGATCCACCTGACGATGCCAAGTTGCCGGATCGGTATCCAGGAACCTCTCCAAGGTCATTCCGCCCGCGGGGATGCCAGCGTTGTTCACCAGAATGTCGACGCCGCTGCCGATCGCTGACTCAGCATCATCCTTGGCCGCGCGCAGGGCTTCCAAGTCAGAGATATCTGCGATTGCCGTCGTTGCCCTGCCTCCTGCCGCCCTCAGTTCTTCGGCAACGGCATCCGCGCGTTCGGCAAACAGGTCATTGAGAATCACGGCGGCGCCTTGGCTTGAGAGCGTGCGAGCGATTTGCGCACCCAGACCCTGTCCGGCTCCGGTGATGAAAGCAGTGCGCCCAGTGAGGTCAAACATTCCAACTCCTGTCACTACTGTCGCGACCGCCCGCATCGTGACCCTAGAGGCCACGACCCGTCAATGGGAGCAGATTGTCAGGAAGGATCGCGCGAGGACGTGAGCAGGACCAATCGCTCAAGTGCCAGCATCTTCTGCTCAGGGTCAAGGCTGGTGCCCTCTCCGACTCCGCCCTTTGCTGCGCCATCGGCATCGCTGAGCGCAACGGCAGCAGCAGCCAGTCTTCGTTGATCTCCGCTCCATGCCGACCATTGATGGCGAAGGGCTTTGACCTTCCACGGCGGCACACCAGCCTCGCGCGCGGCCTCCACGTCAGATGCGCCTGGGCCAGCCGCAGCAACGCGCACGATCGAGCGCAAGCCAGCCGCCATTGCCATCACCATCGGAACTGACAGGTCACCCGAGTCACGCATGGCCCAACGCAATGAACGCAGGGCGTCGGCGGGCCGTCGCTCCCACACTGCATCGGACACCGCGAAGCCGGTGACGCCGGTGATGCCGGCGAAATACTCGCTGACTTCGTCGCGGCCGATCGGATCGGCTTCAATGTCGGCAACGAGTTGCGAGATCGCTCCAATGAGCAGCCGAAGATCCTGTCCGACTGCATCAATGAGGGCGCTCATCGCGTCGTCGGTCATCACCCGCTTGTACGACGCCACATCCTTGGCGAGATATCCACGCAGTTCGCGGCCCTTGAGCTGAGCGCAGACAAGCTGCTCGGCGCCGGCCTTCTTCAATTCGTCGAGCAGGTTCTTGCCCTTGACTCCGCCAGGATGCGTGAGCACCAACCAAGCGTGATCTGGAGTCGAACGCGCAAACTCGCGCAGAGCAGCATCGACATCATCAGTGGCCTGATCGACGCCAGTAACCACCACGGCAGTGCTGTCGCCGAAGAGATTGGGCGACGAGGCTTCGCGAAGCATGCTGGCCGCATCCTCGCCGTTTGCCGCGATCGTGCTCACCTGCAAATCGCCTTCGACCGCTCGCAACTGCGCAAGGGTGTCGCGCACCACTCGGTCAACGAGCAAGGGTTCGTTGCCGTAGGCGATGGTGATCCGTTGGACGACGCTCTTGGCCATGATGTTGCCAGCATCCCATGCGGGTACACCCCAACCCCTCTCCGGTATGAGAGCAGTCCACTGCGAATCACATTCGCACGTGAACCAATGGGTGAACATTGAGTTGTCAGCAGGTCAATATCGAATTCGTCAAGCAGACAGCGGTCCAGGCGCCAGTAGTCTCCGATCTATTGCCCATCACAATTCAGGAGGCAACATGACAAGTCAGGCGCTTTATCCTGATCAAAGGCTCGTACAGCGCCTGGCAGAACCCACGCAGGAGGAACTCGACTCACTCGACGCGTGGTGGCGCGCCAACAACTACCTGACTGTCGGTCAGATCTACTTGTTGGCAAACCCCTTGCTCAGCGAATCCTTGAGCGACGAGGACATCAAGCCTCGCCTCCTTGGACACTGGGGAACAAGCCCTGGCCTTTCATTCATATATGCGCACGCTTCTCGACTGATTAAGGCCACGGCCCAGGAGATGATCTACCTGACCGGTCCCGGGCATGGAGGGCCAGCACTTGTCGCCGCCAGCTACTTGGAGGGCAGCTACACAGAGCGATTCCCCGAGGTCAGTCAAGACATCGAGGGGATGCGCCGGCTCTTCCGTCAATTCTCAGCTCCGGGCGGCATCCCCAGTCACGTCTCCGTAACCACTCCAGGTTCAATCCATGAGGGTGGCGAACTGGGGTACGTCCTTGTTCATGCCTTCGGCTCGGTCATGGACAACCCTGATCTCATCACATTGGCCGTGGTCGGTGACGGGGAAGCAGAGACAGGCCCACTGGAGGGCTCTTGGAAGGGGATCTCATTCCTCAACCCGGAGCGAGACGGGGCGGTGCTGCCAATCCTGCACATGAATGGCGCGAAAATAGCCGGGCCGACTGTGCTTGCTCGCAAGGACCCTGCCGAGGTGCGATCCCTGATGCAAGGGCACGGCTACGAGGTCATCGAGGTCGAAGGCTCAGATCTGCCAGGCATGCACAACCGCTTCGCTGCCGCCCTTGCTCAGGCGTGGTCAAGTATCCGATCCATCCAGGCTTCGGCCCGAGGCGGCGACTGGGACTGGACTCGGCCACGCTGGCCAATGATCATCCTTCGCAGCCCAAAGGGCTGGACGGGGCCGGACAAGGTCGACGGTATCCAGATGCTCGGCACTTGGCGCGCTCATCAGGTGCCGCTGTCGGGAGTCAAGAACAATCCGGAGCATCTGGAGATTCTCGAGTCATGGATGAGGTCCTACCGGCCTGAGGAGCTGTTCGACGAACACGGAGCACCCTCCGAGCTCGTGCTGCGAGCCAACCCCGATGGCGACCTGCGCATGAGTGCGAGCCCGCATGCAAACGGAGGCATACTCACGCGCGATCTGGAGATGCCGGACTTCCGCGACTACGCGATAGATGTGCCCAACCCTGCGACGATCCGGGCGGAGTCCACGCGCAAGTTGGGCGAACTCATGCGGGATATCTACCGCGGCAACAGCGACAGGTTTCGGCTCTTCTGCCCTGACGAGACCAACAGCAACCGGCTGGGCGCCGTCTTTGAGGCGAGCGACCGCGCCTTTGCCGAGCGCGTCATCCCAGAGGATGTCGCGCTTTCGCGCAACGGCCGGGTCATGGAAGTCCTATCTGAGCACAACTGCCATGGCTGGCTTGAGGGGTACACCCTGACAGGTCGTCACGGATGGTTTGCAACCTACGAAGCCTTCGCAATGGTGTCCGCCTCACAAACGATTCAGCACAGCAAGTGGCTGCAGGAGGCTCAACACCTCCCTTGGCGAGCACCGGTTCCCAGTCTGAACATCCTCTTGACATCGACAGCGTGGCGAAACGACCACAACGGCTTCAGCCACCAAGGCCCTGGCCTAATCCAGAACGTCCTGACGTCACGCGGCAACATCGGCCGCATCTATCTACCTCCGGATGCCAACACTTTGCTCTCAGTTGCTGATCACTGCATGCGTTCTCGTGACTACGTCAATCTGGTCGTGATCGACAAGCAACCGCAGTTGCAATGGCTCACCATGGACGAGGCCATCGAACACTGCACGCGCGGAGCCGGCGTGTGGGATTGGGCTGGTACAGACGATGGCTTTGACGATCCCGACATCGTTCTGGCTTGCGCTGGCGATGTCGTGACGATGGAGACGATTGCTGCCGCCGACATTCTCCGCGAGCACATCCCACACCTGCGAACACGCGTGGTCAATGTCGTGGACCTCATGACGCTCACCCGAGTGCGGGACCATCCGCATGGGATGGATGAGACGCTGTTCGAGGAGCTGTTCACAGACGACGTGAATGTCATTTTCGCGTTCCACGGCTATCCCGGTGCGATCCACCAACTTGTCCACGGACGCCCCGACGCAGACCGCTTCCGGGTGCGCGGATTCATTGAGGAAGGCACCACCACCACACCATTTGACATGGTCGTGCGCAATCGCGTCTCGCGATACCACCTCGTCATGGACGCGCTTAACAACGCTCGAAGGACACCGTCCGGTAGTAGCGATCTGAAGGCTTGGTGCGAACAGAAGCTCGCCGAGCACTCGCAGTATGTCGTGGAGCATCTTCAGGACATGCCGGATATCGAGGACTGGTCACTGGCACACCGAGCAACAGGTGGCTGAATTGTCTACGGCGGATCCGCTTGTCCTTGCATTCAACAGCGGCAGCTCCTCGGTCAAATTCGCCTTGCTCGACCCTGTGACGGGCACGAGAACCGTTGAGGGGCTTGCGGCCCGTGTGGGTGCTCCAGAGGTGTCCATCCAACTGAAGCGCGACAAGGAGTCAGCCAGCGTGAGTGTGCCCAGCCAAGCCGGGCACATGCAAGTCATTGAAGCCATGATCCACGCGATGTCCGAGTCCGAGCGGGGCACAATCAGCGTGATCGGTCATCGCATTGTGCATGGAGGCGGCCGCTTCACCGAGTCGGTCCGAATCGACGATGCGGTGCTGGCGGGAATCGCCGAAGTTGCCGACCTTGCTCCCCTCCACATCGCGGGAGCCCTTGCAGGTATCCATGCCACGCGAGCGCAATTGCCCGGTATCTCCGACGTTGCAGTGTTCGACACAGCTTTCCACCGCACTCTCCCTCCGCGGGCATACCGCTATGCAGTACCGCGTGCTTGGTTCCATGACCATGGCCTGCGCAAGTTCGGTTTTCACGGCATCAGCCACAGCTATGTCGCGACCAGGGCCGCGCTGTTGCTCGGGCGGGATTTGCAGGAACTGCACGTGGTGACTGTCCACCTTGGCAATGGCTGCAGTGCCTGCGCAATTCGAGAAGGCATATCAGTCGATACAAGCATGGGCATGACGCCCTTAGAAGGTCTGGTGATGGGGACGAGAAGCGGAGATATCGACCCCGGGTCACTGGCGTTTATCGGTCATCGCCTTGGCTTGGACCTCGACGGCGTCACTTCTGAACTCACCAATGCCAGCGGTCTGTTAGGTCTATCAGGAATCAGCCAGGACATGCGACAAGTCGTGGAAGCTGCGGAAACTGGTTCTGCTGATGCCTTGCTCGCGTTGGATGTATTCGCCTATCGAGCAGCGAAGTCGGTGTGCGCGATGGCGGCTGCGCTGGATCGCGTGGACGCAGTCGTGTTCACTGGCGGAATAGGTGAGCACTCGCCAATCGTCCGCAGCAAGATCATGCATCACCTCAAGGTCATGGGTGTTGCAGAGGATGCTTTGGCAAACATGAACCACGGCATCAACGGCAGCGGACGGATCAGCATCCCTGGATCCACATCCGTGCTGGTGGTACCCACCGACGAGGAGCTCCTCATCGCCAGAGATGCCTCGGCCCTCGTCGATTGAGCATCGACACCTAGCGTTTGAAGGCCACAACACCCAAATTGCCCTCGGCATCCTTGGACACCGCGATCGAGCCTTGCAGATCTGTCCGCCACACCTCTGCTCCTGATTTCTGCCATTGCTCGATAGCAGAGGCAGCCGGGTGGCCGTAGTCATTGCCCAGCCCGGCACTGACCACGGCCAACCTGGCCCCGGTCCACTCGGCGAAATCCGGATGCTGGAAGCGGCTGCCGTGATGCGGGAGTTTGGCGATATCGGCAGCCATGCCGGGGTGCTGCGCCATCAAGGCGGATTGCGCTTCTGGCTCGATATCGCCGGGAAGCAGTATGCGAAGGCCATCCACAACGACGAGCACAACCACGCTTGCGTTGTTCGGGATCGAGCCTGCACTGATGACTCTGCTGGGCCACAGCACCTGCCACGACACCGACCCGACTTGGTGAGTGTCGCCGGGGTGCACGTCCTTCAGGGTGACCCCGCGATCGGCCAGTTCGCGCGCGACCAACCGAGCCTGGTCTCGTGGATCCTTGGTAGGCGTCGCGAACGCGGCTCCAACTGCCCTGCTACGCACCGCACCACTGAGCCCGCCCACGTGATCGGCATGAAAGTGCGTCAGCAGAACGACATCCAAGGTGGTGACGCCCAATCGCTGCAGGCAGCGATCGACATCGCGACCATCGAGTCCGGTGTCAATCAACATTGCCGAGTGCTGGCCCGTGCGAACCACGAGCGCATCGCCTTGGCCGACATCACACGCGACAAAGACCCAATGGTCCATTGGCCAACCGCGTGGAGATACCAGCCAAGGAACGAGCAAGGCGAGCGCAAGGCCCACAGCGATGAGTCCAAAACGCAAGCTCCGTGGACTGCCGCGCGGAAACTGCCGGCGCATGAACGATCGCGCGAGCCCAGCTGCTCCGAGAAGGCCGATTGCGAGCGCAGCACCGAGCAAGCCCGATGGCCACGGGACTGTTGCAAACGGCAGCGCAGCCATAGCGAAGGCGACGCTGGCGATCCACGATGCGAACCATGAGGCGATCAATCCGATGAGCACCGCCAGCGGTGGCACGAGAGCGCCCAGAGCCGCAGTCACCAGTCCGAGCACCGTGATGATGGGCACTACCGGCATGGCGAGCAGGTTTGCGGGGATTCCTGCGAGGCCAACAGTGCTCCCCATCGCAATGATGATCGGCACGGTTGCAAGCTGTGCCGTCAGCGTGACTGCAAGTCCCTCAAGCAGTGGCGGCGGCCAAGAGGGCAGGCGGGCCTGGAGCCACCGCAGCATCAGCGGCGACCACAGGATTAATCCGCCGGTGGCGGCAACTGAGAGTGCGAAAGCCCACGAGACTGCCAGTTCCGGCGCGATCACAATGAGCAGTGCTATGCAGCTCGCCAACACTCCTGTGCCGCGGCGCTGTCCACCTGTGAGCAGTCCAACAAGCACAACGGCGCCCATCACCGAGGCCCGCAGCACACTTGGCTGGGGACGCACCAGCACCACGAACCAAGCCAACGCAACAAGGCAGGACAGCACTTGAAGGCTCAGTCGCAATCGACACCATCGCGCCAAGGCCATGACCAGCGCGATGATCACCGCGACATTCCCGCCCGAGACTGCTGTGAGATGTGACAGGCCTGCTGTTCGCATCGCCTGCCCGAGTTCGGGAGTTTGCAGCGATTGGTCTCCAATGGCCAGTCCTGCCACGAGCGACGCGGCATCAGCGGGACGACTGCTGACTGACGAGAGCAGACCCGAACGCAGTGTGTTGGCAACGTGGTCAACCAAACCCGGACCACTGACAACGTCAATCTGACCCTGTGCCCGAATGAATCCGGCGAATGCCGGCAACTCTCCCGGTGCAATCACCCCTCGCAGACGCACGTGCGAGCCGATCGATGGTGGCAACTGACGACTGATGACCTGCATTGGCAGCTCGACCTGCCATGAGCGTCCACCCGCGCTCAACGTCGAAGACGCGAGTTGGAATGAGTACTCCGGCTCGAGTTGCCAAATCCGTGAACGCTCCGAAACAAGCAGACGCCCTTGGCTTTCGACGATCCCTGTCACGACAACAGGGCTGTTCTCCACGGCCAGAGTCTTGAGCGGATCGGCGAGCATCGGGAGGAGGTGGATTGCGGCGGCCAACACGCCGATAGCCGCGCCTACCACCACAGCAAGGATGCGTGACGACCTCCAGGTGCGAAAGCGCCATCCTGCGAATGCGGCCAAGGTGAGAGTGAGCAGTGCAAGTGCCAAGGACAAGCGCGCGAACTGCTCACCATCAAATTCGCGTGAAGTTACGAGGAGCTCACACGCAAGTGCTGAGAGCCAGAGGCAGACGGCCGGAATCAGAAGTCGCGACACACTCACATCTGCACGTGTGCACGCAGTTGCCCCAGGAGAGCTGTGCCGATACCCGACACCTCGTCGAGTTGATCCACAGTCCGGAAGGGGCCGTACTCAGTGCGGTAGTCCAGAATGCGTTGGGCCAGCACCGGGCCAACTCCCGGCAGCGCTTCGAACTGTTGAAGGGTTCCCGAATTCAGACTGACCTTGCCAGCCGTGGATCCGCTGGCCAGCGCGCCAGAGGCGTTCACTTGAATCTGCTCACCATCCACGACCAGCCGAGCCAGGTTGACTGAACTTTCGGCCTTGGGCGAGACCGTTCCACCCGCCGCCTTCAATGCATCAGCTACCCGACTGCCCGTCGACAGGCGCACCACACCCGGCTTGCGGACCGCGCCAATCACATGCACAAGCAGCGCGGAGTCGCCCGGCGCTGCCGTGGCTATTGCCGTGGACTTGGAGACCACGTGATCAGCGATCGGCGCGACGGACTGCGTCCTGCCCTGCCACCACATCCAGCCGACAAGCAGAAATGCCATTGAGGCAAGCAGCAGCAGAACGCGCCAAGAACGCCGATCCAAGCCTGGCAGGCGTGGATCCTCGGCCGAGCTGGACGGGAGTTGCAGTGGGGCTTCGGAGGTGCGCGCTGGCTGCCATTGCTGAGCAAGTCGCTCAAGACGCTCATGGATGGCAGGTGGAACGGAAGGCACAACGGAAAACTAGGAAGCGCTGGCGAATGCGGACCACTGCACCAGGCTCGATGTGGACGAAGTCAGGCGAATGCAGTGATGGTGCATAGCGCGGCAGTGTTCAGTGATGGACGAGATACCTTGGCCCCAACCTCAAGGAGGAGCAGTGACCGATCAGCTTTTGGAAGGCTTGCGCGTCCTGGATCTTTCGCTTTGGCAGCCCGGTCACTATGCGACACAGCTGATGGCGGACCTGGGCGCTGAGGTGACCAAGATCGAGCCGCCAGGGGGTGAACGCGAAAGAGCGGTACTGGATCGCCACATCAATTTCAACGGCCGCAAGGCAAGCGTGGTGCTGAATCTGAAAAAGGACGAGGACCGTGCGCGACTGATGGAGTTGGTAGCCAGCGCCGAAGTCGTGCTTGAGGGCTACCGACCGGGTGTCGCGGCGCGCTTAGGGGTGAGCTTCGAGCAACTCCAGGCTGTGAATCCCGCCATTGTGCTGTGCTCGATCTCTGGCTTTGGTCAAAGCGGGCCGCTCGCCGCCGAAACAGGCCACGAGCAGAACTATCAGGCGTACGCGGGTGCGATGACTGTGCGGACGGGCCAATCGCCGATTGCCCCGGGAGTGCTCGTCGGCGATCAAGGCTCCGGGATGGCAGCCGCATTCGCCATCCTCGCGGCTGTTCTTTGCGCGCGGCGCACAGGCGTTGGAGAGCACATTGATGTCTCCATGACAGATCTGATGGCCTCGTGGGTCGCGCCCCTAGGCGCCGTGGATGCGCGACGTCCGGGCCTGCAAGCGCACGACGGACAAGGTGGCAGCCCCGGGATGGGAACCTTCCGCACGGCAGATGATCAGTGGATTGTTCTTGGCATCTACAGCGAAGACCATTTCTGGGACGCGCTGTGTCGCGAGCTCGGCCTTGATGATCACATCGGCTTGACCATGGCTGAGCGCAGCGCCCAAAGCCAGACCTTGGCTGCGAATATCGCTGAAACCATTGCCCAACACAATTGCCTGGAACTTCTGGATCAACTTCGTCGAGCTTCTGTGCCCATCGCCCCTGTGCTGACTCGGCAGCAGATGCTTGAGCATCCGCATTTCCGTGAGCGGGGCACGCTCACCATCGGCCCCGATGGCTACCTGACGCTAGGACACCCCATCAGATATCGGGTGCACCCTGCACTGGCGCCAGGATCGCCGCCCGAGCTGGGCGAGAATCCATTCTCCTGATCACCTCAGTTCCATTCGAGGGATCACGGCAAGGGCCCGCCCCGGAATCTCGTGAACGAGGAAATCGGCCTCGTACACACAGGCCAAAGTCTCAGTCGTCAGCACTTCACTGGGGGCTCCAACGGCAACCAGCGTCCCGTCCTTGAGGATGACAATGCGATCAGCGATCTGACTTGCGAGGGTGAGATCGTGCAGCACCACGAGTGCGCCGCCACCCGCGTCCGCGTGCACGCGAAGACCTCGCATCACCATGAGCTGGTGCTTCACATCCAAGGCTGCAGTCGGCTCATCCAAGATCAGCAAGGGCGTGGTCTGTGCCATCGTGCGCGCAATGGCCACCCGCGCCTGCTCACCCCCCGAGAGCGCCTGAACTGGGCGAACAGCCAGATGCGTGACATCGGATGAGTGCAAAGCCTCGCTGATGACTCGGGCATCATCTGACTGACTGACGGCATTGCGCCAGGGCTCGCGTGCCATCGACACGACTTCACGCACGGTGAATCCGAAGGCCACTGCTGATTGCTGGGTGAGCACTGCCCGCAGTCGCGCCTGCTCGCGCAGAGTCAGCTCCAGGATGCTGGTGTCGCCAAGGCACACGCACCCGGCAGTCGGTTCCAGATCACCAGTGATGGCCGAGATGAGTGATGACTTGCCAGCCCCATTTGGACCGATGACGACCACCACCTCTCGTGCAGCAACACTGAGACTCACTTCGCTGATCACTGTGCGTGGACCCCGTTTGACGACCAGATCGCGAACTTCCAGCAGCGGTGTCATGCCCATGCACCTCGGCGCCCATGTTCACGCCGCAGCAGGTAGAAGAACGCGGGCGCTCCGATCAGCCCGGTGATCACGCCGAGTGGGATCTCGCGCGGCGCCGCGACCGTGCGCGAGATCAGATCTGCCACCACGATCAGCAAGGAGCCGGCCAACGCGGATGAAATCAGCAAGCGCATGTGACTTGGGCCGACCACGAGTCGCATTGCATGCGGAATCACCAGCCCGACAAAGGCGATGATGCCGGCCACTGCAACAGCGGCAGCAGTCAGCAGAGCGGTGACGATGATGGCCAATTGCCGATTCCGATTGACGTTGAGTCCAAGGAATTGAGCGTTGCGCTCACCAAGCGACAGGAGATCCAAAGGTCGAGCAAGAATGGGAATCGCCAACGCGCCCAAGACGGCGACCGGCAACACCGTCAGCACTGCGGTCCAGGTGGCTGCCGAAAGACTGCCAAGATTCCAGAAGGTGATGCTGCGCAATTGTGCATCGTCCGAAACACTCATCAGCAGACCGATGATCGCTCCGGCCATAGCGTTCACCGCAATACCGGTGAGCAACAAGGTCAGCACCTCGGATCGCCCTTGGAAGCGCGCCAGAAAGTACACAGCGGCGGTAACGAGCAAGCCGCCAACAAAGGCCGCAAGTGGCAGCACCCAGAAGCCAATTGCCGTTGCGCCAAGAACAATCGCCGCCACCGCACCGACTGCCGCACCCGAGGAGACACCGACCAGGCCAGGCTCGGCAAGTGGATTGGCGAACACCCCCTGCATGATCACCCCCGCGGTCGCCAAGCAGGCACCAATCAGGATGGCCAAGGCCACCCGCGGCAATCTGATCTGCCACAGGACTTCATGCTGCAACTGGCCCGAAGTCGAGGTTCCTTTGCCGAACAGCGAAGGCAGGAATTCAGCCAGCGGAATCGGGAGTGCCCCAAGCAGGCCCGACGTGACAATTGCCAGCCCCAATGCAACGGCAAGCATTGGAATCACCCAGCGACTTTTGTGGTGAACCTGGATCTGCGGTTCAGCAATCGCGGTCGTTGTCATGATGCTGCCGGTGATGCCGCCACCATTGCGTTGAGCTGGGCAACGATTCCGTCGAGCATCCCTGTGGTGCGCGGCCCAAAGCTCAGCAGTTCACCATCAGGAACAGACACCACTCGTGTGTTCCTGCCGGCCGGTGTCTGCGCGACTCCAGGCAACTTGAGCAGCCCGTCAATCCCGCCGACCGAAGTCAAGCCCTTCTCCATCACCAGGATCACATCTGGTGCACTGGCAACAAGTGCCTCGGGGGTGAGTGGCGTGAAGGCTGCGAAGCCGGCCTTGGTGCCGGCATCGACGCCACCGATGGCCTGGATGAGTGAATCAGCACCACTGCCTTTGCCACCCATCAGATACACAGCTGCCGTACCACGCAGGTACAGGAAGGCAACCGTCAGTGGCTGATCGAGAGTGGACGTCCTGCCCCCGAGCGCTTGGGAGAGCACAGGAAGTGCACTGGGCATGCCAAGAGCGGTGGTCAGCAACTGGGCGCGCGGGATCGCCTCGGCGATTGACCAGACTTCAGGAAGGATGACAACCGGCACGCCAACTGCACGCAGCGCGGCAATGGCTTCTGGCGGACCTGACTGAGTGTCGGCCAGGATGAGAGTTGGATTCAAAGCGAGCACACCTTCCGCACTCACATCATGTCCTTGAGAGACAAGCGGGATATTTTCAGTACCGGCAAAGTCCGACGTCACATCGCGCCCGACAACGTTGCCGTGAAGACCCATGGCGAACAGAAGTTCGGTGACTCCCCCGCTGAGCGAGACAATGCGAGATAGATCTGTGACGGTGACCCTGGCGCCGGTGGCATCTGTGACGGTGACAGGCAGCACGGAGCTGGTGTCGACTTCCAGGTAGGGGATGGGTCCGGCGGTCGCGACGATGGGCTGACCAGGACTCGGCGCCTGCATCGCAGCATTGGCACCAGTGCATCCAGCGAGCAGAAGCACTGCACCGAGGCCTATCACCAACTGTCGGGGAGCTCTCATGTCGTGGGCCGGAATTCGATGCTGGCAAACATCGCCGAGTTGAACGAGAAAGCCCGCATCACCTCCTGCACGAACGCATCCTTTTGCTGAGAGGTCAACGGCAGAGCGTCCATGGCAGATCGATAACTCTTCTTGAACGCCGGAATCGAGTCGATGTCGAATTCGTAGAAGGCCAAGCCTTGTTCTGGCGTGAGAGCCAGATTCGCGCGCAGTGCCGAACCCAGGATGCGACCGCCAGAGAGATCACCCATGTAGCGCGTGTAGTGGTGTGCGAGCAGACCAAGGGGCCATGACTGCGCGACTTCTGCTATTCGATTCGCATACGCCCTGGTGGCTGCAGTTGGGGGATCCTCCTGCACGCCGAGCGCCAACAAGTCACGTGCGATCGACTCGCGACGATCAAGTCGAGCATCGAACACGGTGCTGAACTCGGGCATCTCACGGCGAAGTTCGGCACCTGCATCAAGGGCTTCATATACCCAGCGCAGCTGGCCAAGCAGCGCTGCATATTCGCCAATACTGACCTGACCGGTGGCAATTGCCGTCATCAGTGAACTGCTTTCGGCCTCCTCGTGGACCTCACGTGACTGCTCGCGAATGAGGGTCGAAATGGGAGTCATGCGTCTTCTCCTTGGCTGGGTGCTCGAAAGTCAGGACTTGACAAGCGATGGTTAGGTGAGGCTAGCCTTATGATCACTTATTAGGCAAGCCTTACCTTAGAAGGGATGCAATGAGCGCCGGTAGCCACCCCCGAACAGCCGCAGTTGTCACGACCACGCTCCTGGCTGCGACCTTGGTCGCCAGCGCGAGCCTCCCTGCACTCGCGGCCACCGCGGCTCCCAGGAAGAGCCCGTCAATGACCGTCAGTGCCACGACGAAGGTGAAATCCGGTCAGGCGGTCAAGGTTCGCGGCAGCGGATTCGATACGAGCAAAGGCATCTACGTCGCCTTCTGCGTCGCACCAAAGCCAGGCCTCGCCCCCACCCCCTGCGGCGGAGCGCCGGGCAGTGAATCCGTGTCGAGCGCGGTCTGGATCTCCTCGAATCCACCCTCATATGGAAAGAGCATGACCACACCATTCGGCAAGGGCGGCACTTTCGCCGTGCCGATCACTGTCACCTCGATGATCGGTGAAATTGACTGCCGAGTCACGAGGTGCGGCATCGCTGCTCGCGCAGACCACCGTCGCAGCCAAGACCGATCTCAAGATGTCTTCATCCCGGTGACTTTCGGATGAGCGACGGTTGGATCACTGACGACGTCGTTGCGGCCGTCTGCGCTCACATGAATCAGGACCATGCCGCCGAGACTCTCGCGATGGCGCAGGCCGTTGCCGACAACATCGTCTCCGCCCACTGCTCAGGACTGGATGCGCATTCTCTGCGCATCTCAGCAGTGACAGGTGACGACATCAACGTCTCACTGCGCATCGCGTGGATTCGACCACTCGCTGCCCGAGCGGACATCCGCCTTCAAGTCGTTGAGCTCTATCACGACCTCGCACATCCGTCGACCGGCGAACACATCAACCAAGGAGAAGCACATTGAAGAGCACCATCACACACAGCAAGCGAACCATGGGCGCTGCACTTCTGGCGACCGCGCTAGTGACACCGCTCGCTGCATTGAGCGTGCCCGCGGCGCAGGCAGTTGACGCCAAGACCGCAACCGCCAACAGTGCTGCAGTATCGAATGCCTCCCTTACTTGGAAGATCAGCGACTGCGCATTCACTGCCTGCGGCAGTCTGACCCAAGCACAATCGGTGTCGGGCAATGTCACCAAGGCCGCTGATGGCTTCAAGTTCACGGGCGGCACCGGCACTATCGATCAATTGACCGGCGCTCTTTCCATCGCCTACACAGGCAGTGCAACGATCGGCAATACCAACCAAGGCGGCTTCTCAGTGACGTTGACGGATCCCGTCATCACCGTTGATGCACAAGGTTCCGGATCGTTGGCGGCAGATGCCAGCTTCAAGACTTCACCGACCGCAACTCCCACGACTGCCAACGACGTCATCGTGGTGAGCTTGCCCAAGGTCACGCCATCGACCAGCTTCATCGTGACTCCCCCATGGGATGGCGTAGGCGTGCCCGCCGTGCCCGCGCCTGTGGACGGCAAGCAGTTCGCCCCGTCATTCATGAGCGTGGTGCCCGATGCGCTCAAGGGATTCTTCTGGGCCACCGGCACGACCGGTTCCAACCTGACCAAGGCCCCGAGCCCGGTCACTGTGCAGTACGAGCGAGTGTGGAAGCCAACACTCATCGTGCGACCAATGGCTGTGAAGAATGCCAAGACCGTGACGACGTTGAACGTCGTTGGTGTCGGATTTGATCCGAGCAAGGCGAACCCGGCCGTTCAGGGTCTGTACCTTGCCTTCGGACCCAATGCCGCCACAACGCCTAACGGCTACAAGGCCATCGGTGGATACGGCGCGAGCAATTACGTGTCATCCGGGCCAGACGCGCTGGGTCGCTTCGTCTCATCGCTGAAGGTCACAGGCCTGTACAAGACAGAGTCCGGCACTGTGGTCAATGGCGCAAAGCAGGTCGTGGGCGTGAACTCATGGGCTGCGCACACTCACGCGATTACCAATTGGGATGCATTCACGCAGGTGAAGTTCGCCAAGTAGCGCAAGGAAGTTGAAGGGGTCACGCCGGCAGACGTGGCCCCTTCTGCCTATGCGGGGACGATATTGACGAGCTTGGGTGCACGCACGATGACTGCGCGCAGTTCTTGCCCCTGCAGGATCTCAGCAACAGAAGCCAGGGCGAGTTCACGCAAGGCATCTTCGGTGATCTCTGGCGACACCTCAAGACGTTCGCGCACCTTGCCGGCGATCTGCACGACGCAGATGACCGAATCCTCAACAAGCAATGCCGGTTCGACTGCAGGCCAACCGGCAAGAGCAACGGCCGGTTCATGGCCAAGTCGCATCCACATGTCTTCAGCTGTGTACGGCGCAACGAGCGACAAGATAACGGCCACGGCCTCAGTGGCTTCACGCACTGCTGGGTCAGCAGCACCTGGACCACTGTCGATTGCCTTGCGAGTGACGTTCACCAGTTCCATCGCTCGCGCAATGGCAACGTTGAAGCGGAAGCTTTCGACTGCGTGCTCGGCATCGTGGATTGCCTTGTGTGTGGCCTTGCGCAGCGCAAGGTCGCCCGTGGTCACATCGACTCCTGGCGCACTTGTGACATCTCTGGACAGACGCCAAGCGCGCGCGAGGAATCTCTTGGAACCACCCGGGGACACATCGGCCCAGTCGACATCGTCTTCAGGCGGACCTGCAAAGACCATCGTGAGGCGGATCGCGTCGACACCATGATCGTTCAGCTCATCTGAGAGCTTGACCAGATTGCCGCGGCTCTTGCTCATCGCTGAGCCGTCCATGACGACCATGCCCTGATTCAGCAAGCGGGTGAAGGGCTCAGTGAAGTCCAGCAGCTCCATATCGTGCAGCACCTTGGTGAAGAAACGGCTGTAGAGCAGATGCAGGATTGCGTGCGTGACGCCACCGACATATTGATCCACCGGCAACCACTTGCGCACCTCTTCGGGGTCGAACATCGCAGCGTTGTTGTGCGGGTTCACATAGCGCAGGAAGTACCAGGACGAATCAAAGAAGGTGTCCATCGTGTCGGTGTCGCGCACCGCCTCCCCGCCACACTTGGGGCACGGCACATGCGACCACTCGGTAGCAGCACCAAGTGGGGATGTGCCCTTGGGCTTCAGATCAAGACCCTCGGCGGACGGCAGTTTCACCGGCAGTTGATCCAGTGGAACCGGAACTTCTCCACAGCTCGGGCAGTGAATGATCGGGATGGGCGTGCCCCAGTAGCGCTGACGGGAGATCAGCCAGTCACGCAAGCGGTAGTTCACCGCTTCCTTGCCAGTGCCTCGTTCGGCGAGGATGGCAATGATGGCGTCGATCGCCTCCTGCTTGCCCAGCCCGTCCAGCGGACCAGAGTTCACATGCAGGCCATCGTCTGCGGTTGCAAGGCCGGTGACCGCAGGATCCTCACCAGCATCCACCACCATGCGCACAGGCAACTTGAAGGTTCTCGCGAAATCAAGGTCTCGTTGATCATGCGCAGGGACGGCCATGATCGCGCCGGTGCCGTAGTCAGCGAGCACGTAGTCCGAAGCCCAGATCGGGATGCGCTCACCGTTGACCGGGTTTATTGCATAGCGCTCGAGAAACACGCCGGTCTTTGCGCGACTTGAGTCAAGACGATCCATCTCGCTGCTCTGCTTGACCTCGTCGAGGTATGTGGCAAAGGCCGGTTCAGCTGTGGTTCCGGCCGCAAGCTCGGCTGCCAGATCAGAGTCGGCCGCGACCACGAAGAAGGTTGCGCCAAACAAGGTGTCGGGTCGTGTGGTGTACACCGTGACGGGCTCGTCGCGACCCTCGATTTCGAAGGCCACTTCAGCACCTGTGGACTTCCCGATCCAGTTGCGCTGCATCAGCAGCACTTTCTCGGGCCAACCGGCTTCCAGCTGACTCATGTCATCAAGCAGGCGATCGGCGTAGTCAGTAATGCGCAGGTACCACTGCGTCAGCTTCTTCTTCGTGACAACCGCATCGCAACGCTCGCACAGCCCACCGACGACCTGCTCATTGGCCAGCACAGTCTGGTCGTTCGGGCACCAGTTGACGGCGCTGTCCTTGCGGTAGGCCAGGCCACGTTCAAACATCTGCAGGAAGAACCACTGGTTCCAGTGGTAGTACTCAGGATCGCAGGTGTTGAACACCCGATCCCAGTCAAAGGAGCAGGCGTATCGACGCATCGAGACTTTCTGCTGCTCGATGTTCTCGTAGGTCCAGTCCACCGGATCCGAGCCGCGCTTGATCGCCGCATTTTCTGCAGGCAGCCCAAAGGCATCCCAGCCGATTGGGTGCATGACGTTGAATCCCTTTTGCACCCAGTAGCGGGCAACTACATCGCCAAGCGCGTAGGCCTCGGCATGTCCCATATGGAGGTCACCGGATGGGTACGGAAACATGTCGAGCACGTACTTCTTTGGTCGCGGATCATCGGCGAGACCTGACCGGAACGGCGCGAGCTCATCCCAGACAGGCAGCCACCGCTCCTGGATCGTTTCGAAGTCATACCCAGCCGGTTCAGAGGCTTGATCTGTTGCGGAATTCGGCACGGGGGTCTGCTCATTCATGGGAGCGCAAGCCTACTGCGGGCCTTGCGGGCCCTCAGAACTCCTCATTCAGGAATCTGGACCCCATGCGGGAACCCAGCTGCAACATAGGCCTCATAGATCTGTTGCCAGTGCGCTCCGGCATCGCCATGCGGACCGTCAGCGTGGCCCTGACTCAGCAGGACCTCCAGTTGGCCTAGGCACACCTGCCATCCAGCGGCATTGCGAGCAGCTTCTTTGCGTGAGCCCAGCAGATTCGACAGTCGAAAGCGAGTTCGCGAGAGGGTCAGCATCTCTACCGAGAACCGCAATTCGTTGTCGCCCCACGTGAAGCCAAGGGCTCGCTGGGCTTCGAGCTTCAGGACAATCCCCTTGAGATCCTTGATCTCTGGGTCCCCGCTGAAGTCGACGACTCCGCCCACGAACGGGTCAAAGGTCAGAGTCGAGGGAAACCACTGCTGCAGTTGTTGCGTATCGGTCACTGCTTCCCAGACTCGCTGCGCGGAGTAATCAAGGTCCAATTCAAACTGCACAGCCGGACGACCATCGATCGTCAGGAAATTTGCCCTTTGCATCTGCACACCTTCCACTGGCTGCTTCCAATTCATGTCCGGAGAACTGCCGGGCGCACAGTCACGACACAATTCTCGCGTGCTGCACATGCCCGGGACTGATATTTCAAAGATCAGCCGCCCTGCCGCTATTCGCGTCGGACTGGTCATCGGGGCGCTCGTGGCATTCAGCATCCACGTCGACAATCCATTTCTGGCCCTGCCCCTGGCTTTTGGTGCTTTGGCTTCTGGACTGTCCGAGGCAGGAGAGGAATTCGGGCGGCGTTGGCGCACGATGCTGTGGACGACCCTGTGGCTGATGGTCAGTGTCGGCGTCGCGGGAATGCTCTCGGAGACACTGTGGCTCGGGATCATCGCGACCGCCATCGTTGCGCTGATCGCCGGCTACAGCGGAACCGCTGGGCCGCGTGCCGCGATAGGTGGGCTGCTCGCGCTCGTCCAATTCACAGTCTTTCTCGGGATTCCCGACTCGCCACATGGGGCGATCCAGAATGCACTCGCCATTGGGCTTGGCGGAATCATCCAGGCGTGCGTGACCATCATCGTCGGTGTCGCCAGTCATCCGCGCGAACTGGGCATCACCGTTCAGAAGGTGCCATCACTGTGGCCGCAGATCAGACCGCATCTGGTCTGGAACGACCGCTTCACGCGCCATGCACTGCGACTGTCAGTCACGGTCACCATCGCCACGATGCTCTCGAACATCGGATCGCTGCCCGATCAGTACTGGCTGCCCATGACAGTTGCCTGGATGACCAGACCCGATCACGACGGCACAACCACTCGCATCGCGCAGCGCATCGTTGGCACGCTCGTTGGCCTGTTGCTCTTGGCATTCCTGATTGAGATTCTGCATGTGCACGGGCAGTGGATCTCAGTCATCTGCATGCTGGCGGCTGCTCTGTGCGTGGCATACATGAATGCCAACTACGCGATAGCCGTCGTCGGCGTGACCTCTCTGATCGTCCCGCTGCTCATTCTGAGCGGTCAGCCCAGCGGTGAAACCCTGGAGTTGCGCATGGCCGCCACCGTCTTGGCAGGCATCATGGCTTGGGCTTCGCTGTTCCTGTGGCCGTTGAAGGATGCAAAGACCTAAAGACGTGCGAAGGCTTCTTCCAGCACGCTCAACGCATCACGCAGCAAGGCATCGGTGATCACGAGAGGTGGCAGGAAGCGAATCACGTTGTTGAGTGTGCCCGCAGTCAACAGCAGCACGCCCTGACTCTGGCAGTACTGAATGATCGACGTCACCGCTTCAGCATTCGGTTGCTTTGAACCGGGGTAGACAAGTTCGATCGCCTGCATTGCCCCCCGCCCACGTACTTCACCGATGACCGGGAAACGGTCGGCGAGCGCCAGCAATGAGGACTGCAAAATCACGCCGATCTCGTTTGCGCGAGCCACCAGATGCTCTTCTTCGATGGTCTCAAAGGTGCCAAGCGCAGCCGCACAGGCAACAGGGTTGCCGCCGTAGGTGCCTCCAAGACCACCCGCATGCACCGAATCCATGATCTCGGCGCGACCCGTGACTGCCGCAAGCGGCAATCCACCAGCGATGCCCTTGGCCATCACGATCAGATCTGGGACGACATCCTCATCATCGCAGGCAAACAGATCCCCGGTACGAGCGAAGCCTGACTGCACTTCATCGGCAATGAAGACGATGCCATTCTGCGCTGCATAGTCAGCAAGACCAGGCAGGAAGCCCTTTGGCGGCACGATGAATCCGCCTTCTCCTTGGATCGGCTCGATCAGAATCGCTGCAACGTTCTGAGCACCGATCTCCTTCTCGATCTTCTGCGTCACAAGGTCAAGGGCGTCGGTGGTGATTGTTGCCGGGTCGCCGATCCACCGGAAGGGATAGGGCATAGGCATCCGGTAGATCTCATTGGCAAAGGGGCCAAAGCCATCCTTGTACGGAATGTTCTTGGCCGTGAGTGCCATGGTCAGATTCGTGCGACCGTGAAACGCGTGCTCGAAGACCACAACTGCCTGTCGCTTGGTGAAGTGACGCGCAATCTTCACTGCGTTCTCAACAGCCTCCGCGCCGGAATTCACAAGCAGGCTCTTCTTCGGGTTGTCACCGGGCGTGATCCGGTTGAGGACTTCGCACACCTCGATATAGCCGAGGTATGGAGCCACGGTGAAGCAGGTGTGCGTGAAGGACTGCACCTGATCGATGACGCGATCAACAACACGCGTAGCAGAGTTGCCGATATTGGTGACACCGATGCCTGAGCCAAGATCGATGATGCAATTGCCATCGAGGTCTTGAAGAATTGCATCATGTGCTCGCGCGATGACGACTGGAATCGCGATGCCAAGCCCAGCAGAAGTTGCGGCAGTTCGACGTTTCAGCGCCTCGAGGGATTTTGGTCCTGGAATCGCCGTTACCAGGCGACGTTCTTGCACGAGGGTGGTCTCAACCGTCATGCGCAAATAGTAGGCCTTCGCCCGGGAGTGCTTTCCGCGGCAAGTTAGGCTCCCCAAGTGAGCCAATTGCGCGACAGCGCTCCCTTGCTCGACGCCTATCTCTCATACTTCGAAACCAAGCACACGCCCTTCACCATCCCTGGACACAAGCAGCAGGCAACACGGCTGGACGCCGGGCTTGGTCAGGTCGTTGATGTCGACACACCCCTCTATGGCGGGCTCGATGAGGTCAAGCTCACAGGTCAGATACTGAAACAGGCAGAGGCTCTCGCAGCACGTCTCTGGGGTGGCGATTTCGCTCGCTTTTCCACCGGTGGTTCCACGCACGCCAATCAAGCGGTGATCTTTGCCCTCGGCAAGCCAGGTGATCGTGTGGCAGTGACCCGCACTGCGCATCGATCTGTGCTCAGCGCTTTGGTACTCGCTGGGCTCAAGCCCATCTGGATGTCACCCGACATCAGCCACAGTTCCGGTGTTCCGACCGGCATTGCTCTGGAGACTCTGCAGGCTGCGCTCGACCAGAAGCCGATTGCCGTATTGCTGACCGAGCCCGGCTATCTCGGCACGATGTCTGACCTCAGGTCATTGATCGATCTCGCCCATCTGCACCACACACCCGTCATCGTCGATGCGGCATGGGGGGCGCACTACGGATTCCATCCCTCGCTGCCGCAGCATGCAATGCAACTTGGCGCAGATGCCTTGATCACGAGCATGCACAAAGCAATGCCGGGCTACAGCGCCTCTGCCCTGCTCGTTGCTCGCACGACCTACTTGAATGCCGATCGACTCGAGCATGGATTTGAAACCACACACACCACTTCACCCGCCGGGGCGCCTTTGGCGTCGATCGATGGCTGCCGCGCGCTGTTGGAAACTCGAGGCGAAGAGCTGCTGGACCAACTGCTGGTCAACGTCGCACTGTTCAAGGCCAGAGTTCAGGCCGAGTTCGCCCCGCAACTCTTTTCCAACGCCCGGGATTTCGCAGATCATCGATTTGACCCAGCCAAGCTGGTGCTGCGCGCCAACGAACTCGGCACTACGGGCATCGCAATTGAGCAGGCCCTGCTGAAGCACGGCATTCGCATCGAGATGGCCGATCAGGACACCGTGATCTTTCTTGCAACCATTGCCGACAACGCTGAGGACTTTGCGACCCTCGGCGATGCGCTCATCCCGATCCTCAAGGACTTGCAGTCCGAGCCACGTGCCAGCGCAACAGCACTGAGCTGGTCGGTCGTGCCAGAAATCGGCATCTCATTGCGGGACGCCTACTTTGCCGATACTGAGACCGTTACCAGCGAGCAGGCGGTGGGTCGCATCTCAGCGGACCTGATCGCTCCCTACCCCCCTGGTGTTGCCGTCGTGGCTCCAGGAGAGATCCTGACGGCAGCAATCGTTGAAGGACTGACAGCCTCACGGACAGCGGGCGTACGCATTGCCTATGCCACTGACCCAAGCCTGCAGTCCTACCGAGTTGTCGCTTCTCAGTAGTCGGAATCTCAGTTCAGGCAAGGAGATCGCATGATGACCAGCGACGCACACGTCATCGAAGCCATTGAGTCGGTGACCAAAACAGATCAGGCGACACTGGACCGACTGCATGCAAGCCTGGCTGCCCTTTCATCAATCGAGGGCTTGCTGGATGCCTCGTACTCATTCATGGAATCCCCCATCGGCAAGCTGATGCTGGTCTCGACTGACGTCGGCCTGATCAAGGTCGCCTTTGAGAACGAGGACTTCGACAAGGTGCTGATGGACTTGGGCGAACGGATCGGACCACGCCTGCTGCATGCGCCAGAGCGGCTTGCGCCAGTCGAGCGCGAACTGAGGCAGTACTTCGACGGTGAGCGCACGGACTTCGATCTGACTCTGGATCTGTCACTTACGCGTGGCTTCCGTCAAGTGGTGCAGCTGCATCTGGTCGACATTGGGTACGGCATGACCAGGAGCTACAAGGAAGTTGCTGCCTCTGTCGGCAATCCCAATGCCACGCGCGCAGTTGGCAGTGCATGCGCCACCAATCCGCTGCCGATCGTGCTGCCGTGCCATCGGGTGCTCAGATCCGATGGATCTCTCGGCGGATACGCCGGCGGTCTTGATGCCAAGCGCACTCTCTTGGCATTGGAGCGCGCGGCATGACGAGCAATGACGATCTCCAACGCGATGGAACCGTGCTTTGCGATGACGGCCTTCGCAGGCCGGTCTGGGCGGCAACAGATCCCCTACGTCGCCACTACTACGACACTGAATGGGGAATGCCCGTCACAGATGAGCGAGGCATGTACGAACGAGTGAGCCTTGAGGGCTTCCAAGCTGGGTTGTCGTGGGACACCATCCTGCGCAAGCGCGAGACATTTCGGCTTGCCTTCCACGACTTCATTCCTGACGAGGTTGCCGAGTTCACTGACGCTGACCGCGAGCGGTTGATGGCCGACGCAGGGATCGTGCGCAACAAGGCAAAGATCAACGCGGCGATCACCAACGCCAAGGCCACCATCGCCTTGCGAGCAGAAGGTGGCCTAGCAGACTTCATCTGGTCATTCAAGCCGGCGGTGACACCTGAGCCTCGTACGATCCGCGAGATCCCCACTCAGTCCGCTGATTCGATTGCGCTGTCAAAGGCATTGAAGAAGAAGGGCTTCACCTTCGTTGGGCCCACCACGATGTACGCGCTGATGGAATCGATTGGCATGATCGATACCCACTTGATCGACAGCCATCGACGAGGAACATCGGGCATCTGGACGAGCTAACGCTTGCGCCCAACAGCGAAGATTCGTTTGAACGGATAGATGGTGCCGTTGACCGAACGCGGATAGGCCTCACGCAGGAGTGCTGAATACTGCTGTTCGAAGATCTCGGCCTCATCGGCACCGAGAGCAGCAATCACTGGACGAAGACTTGTGCCACGAACCCAGTCGAGCACCGGATCTGGCCCACTGAGCACATGGAGATACTCGGTCTCCCATGCTTGGGCATCAAGACCAGAAGCGAGCATCAATTCCAGGTAATCCGACGGCTGTGCAACCTGCCCGCCCGCGCGAATGCCTTCTCCCAGTTGCCCGCGCCATCGATCTGAGCGGACAAGTCGATTGAGCAAGACGTGCGATGGCAACTGCGCGCTGTGCGGAACCTGCATGGCAAACCATGCACCCGAATCCAGCGCAGCACACCACTGCGGGATGAGCTCAAGACTGTTGGGCACCCACTGCAGTGCAGCATTGGTCACGACGAGCTCGACGCCAGCAGACGGCATCCACTCAGTGAAATCCATCTGCTCGAAGCGAAGGTTTGGCGGAAGAGCCGCCATGGCCCTGGCCTTGCCCAGCATCTCTGTCGAAGCATCGATGCCCAGCACCTCTGCCTCTGGCCAACGACGAGCCAGCAGCGCGGTGGTCGAACCAGTACCGCAACCAAGATCGACGATGCGAGGAGGCGAAGCAGCATCCACACGTGAGATCAAGTCGACAAAGGGTTGAGTGCGCTCGCTATCGAACAGCTCGTAGACCTTCGGATCCCACTGCACACGAGGCGCATCGTCACACATCACGGGAACAGTCTCATGCATTTTCTCAACTGGATCTCGCACACCTCAAATCAACCGTACGATCCCGCACATGTGCCATGCAGACGACAGCCGACCACCCTCATCCCCTCGCTCTGAAGCGATCACTGAAGCCCGGAAGCTGACGCTGACCAGTGACGATGGAAACGAGTTCTCTGCCTTCTATGCCTCGGCAGCAGCGCCAAAGGTAGGAGTAGTGGTCCTGCCAGACGTGCGAGGTCTGCATCCGTACTACGGATCACTGGCCGAGCGTTTCGCCGAAGCCGGTCTTGCGTCCGTCGCCATTGACTACTTCGGGCGCACCGCCGGGCTTGCCGAAGATGGGTGGCGCCCCGAGGACTTCGATTGGCAGCCCCATGTCAACGCGGCAGCTCCAGCCGATTTGATCCTGGACGCCAAAGCCGCCATCGACTTCTTGCGCGCGCAGCACGGCGAGAGCATGCCGATCATCAGCGTTGGATTCTGCTTCGGTGGCGGCCAAGCCTGGCGCCAATCCTCAAGTGATCTCGATCTCGCCGCCGTAGTCGGCTTCTATGGCCGACCTGACTTCGTTGGTCGCTCTGCCAAGCACGCGAAGAAGCTCACCTACATGTTTCTCGCTGGCGAGGACTTCACCCCAGTCGAGGAGCAGCTTGCGCTCGCGGAAACCATGCGATCGGGCGGCGCCGAGGTCATCACCGTCGTATACGACGGTGCCCCGCACTCCTTCTTTGATCGCGCCTTTGAAGAGTGGGCCGAGGCCAGTGCCGATGCCTGGAATCGAATCCTGGAACTCACTGACACACTTGCGGGGACTCACTAGCTGGCAGATGGGGTACCCGTGGATGGCAGACAGGAGCAAAGTGATGTCCCAGATCTGAAGTCATCTGACCACCCTCATTGGAAGCGCAATGTCTCATTCTTCCTTGGTGGCCAAACCGTCTCGATGTTCGGATCGATGCTCGTTCAGTACGTGGTCATGTGGTGGGTGGTCTTCGAGACGGAGTCCGGCGTGTCCATCGCGCTTTATGCAGTCGCCGCTTTCATGCCACAAGGCATCGTCTCGATCTTTGGTGGTGTCCTTGCCGATCGGATGAACCGAAAGGTCCTGATCATCATTGCCGATGGCACCATCGCGCTCGTCACGCTCGGCTTGGCCATCTTGATGCTCAATGGAGTAACCGCACTATGGATCCTGCTCCTGGCTGTCGCAGTGCGATCAGTTGGGGCAGGAGTGCAGCAGCCGGCAGTGCAAGCAGTCATTCCGCAAATCGTCCCCGAAGCCCAACTGCTCCGCATCAATGGGATCTTCCAGACGATTCAGTCGGCCATGATGCTGCTCGCACCGGTGGCAGCTGGCGCGATATTCGGACTTTTCGGAATTGTGCCGGCATTCTTCATTGACGTCGTGACGGCAATCATCGGAATCGGCCTGCTCACCATGGTCGCTGTACCAACACTCTCAGCGATCAGCGAGAAGACGAGCAACTACGGCACTGACCTGGTCGAGGGTGCCCGCTATATCTGGGCACACCCCATCGTGCGTTGGCTGCTCGTGGTCTTTGCCATCATCTTCACGCTGACTGTCGCGCCTAGCTTTGTCACTCCCTTGATGGTCGCGCGCAGTTTCGGCACTGAGGTCTGGATGCTCACTGTGCTGGAAATATCTTTCAGCGTCGGCATGCTGTTGAGCGGCATCCTGGTCTCGACCGTCCTTGCCAAGCGAAGTCGCATTGGCCTGATCCTGTTTGCAACCTTTGGCTTCGCATTGGTGACCATCGCACTAGGGCTCAGCCCCAACCTATGGGTCTTCTACGGATTCATGTTCGCCTTTGGCCTGCTCGTTCCCTTGTTCTCTGCGCCATTCATGACGCTTGTGCAGGAGACGGTGGAGCCCGAGATGCAAGGTCGCGCGTTCAGCTACGTCGGCATCGTCATGGCCTTGGCCACTCCCATCGGCATGGTTGTCTTCGGACCGATGGCCGATGTGATCAGCGTGCAATGGCTTCTCGTCATTGCTGGAGTCGCAACGATCCTGGTGATGCTCATTGCAGTCTCAGTTCCTTCAGGGCGAGCAGCAATGGAAGCAGGGCGCGTTGCGCAAGCAGCTTCTGCGGAAGCAGCCGATTCCGTCGAAGCCTGATGCACCTCCTTCGAACAGAGGGCCGAAGCCAGTGCCGGTGGATGGCATCGAATCCAGGAACTCACTGACAGACTGGGAGTCTGATCCAGATCTATGGCTGAGGTGAGTGATGGCAATTTCAAAGCACCAACTACTCGGAACCGTGCTGCGTGAGCCCCAGAGACCGGAGTCGTTTCAACAGGCCTTTCTTCATCACATCGATCCTGTCTAAGGATGGCTGACTGAGCCGGAGGCGTTCTTGCTCTGGAGTGTCAGTGGCGCTGTGCGCTCAAGTTCCGCCGTGGTGGAAATAGGCAGTTATCTGGGTCGCTCGACGGTTGCTATTGCCTCAGGCGTTTCCGGAGCTCCGATCTATGCCGTTGATCCCCACACTGGAGACATCACTGAGGCGCAAAGAGGCGAACTCGTCGATACGTACTCGGAATTCATGCACAACATTGAAGCGGCCGGCGCGCTGCACAAGATCACGCCGATGCGCATGATGTCTGTCAGCGCAGCCGCGCAATACTCCGGACCGCCAATTGGATTTCTCTTCGTGGATGGCTGGCATTCAGCAGATGCCGTTGAAGAGGACATCCGCAATTGGCAGCCGTACTTTGCAGACGAAATCACCGTCATATTCGATGATTGGCAGGAGCCAGAAGTGTCAGCGGGCATCACTCGCGTCCTCTCGCTGCTGCCACATGTCGTGGGATCGATCGGCAAAGATCTCATCTTCACGAATTCTGCGGAAGTAAAGCACCTACCGATCGTGAAGTTCGCATCACGATACGCACAAGTGCGTCAGGCATCCGAAAAACTGCGCATCGCTGACGACCTGCTCCGCGCCTTTCGCTGAGCAGGCTTACTTCGAGAGCTCGGCCTCAATTGCATCGACGATTGCCGAATCGTCGGGGGTGATGGAAGGAGCGAAGCGACCGACCACCTGTCCATCGCGAGACACGAGAAACTTCTCGAAGTTCCAAGTGACATCAGGGTCTTCAGTTGGCGTGATGCCGTACTCGCGCAGTCGCGTGCGGTGGGACTCGGTGTCACCCGTGATTGGTGGGGCTTGTTCGATCAGTTCCGCGTAGAGCGGGTGCTTGTCGTCTCCGACGATGCTGATCTTGGAGAACAGCGGGAACGTGACGTCGTAGGTCAGGCTGCAGAACTCCGCGATCTCAGCGTTGTCCCCGGGCTCCTGTTCGCGGAAATTATTCGCGGGGAAGCCCATGACAACCAGGCCTTGGTCCTTGTACTGACGGTAGAGCGCCTCAAGCCCCTCGTACTGCGGGGTGAGCCCACACTTGGAAGCGACATTCACCACGAGCAGCACCGAACCTGCGTAGTCGCCTAGTGAAGTTGGCTCCGAATTGATCGAGTCGACGGGGATCTCTTGAAGTGTTGACACCGAAAGCCTCCTAGGCAAAGTAGATTGTGCACAATATATTACCTAATCGCAAGAATCAATGCAGTTCCAGGGATTCTGATCGCTCACCAAGGCCGCACATAAGGCATACGGGCGGATCTTGCCCTCAAATCCGAGACTCAATGAACAGTGCGCTCACTTCGGCCAGGAGATCTGCGCCATTCATGAGTTCGCCTTCGATGAAGCGCTTTCTGCCATCAATTCTGGCCAGGCGAATCTTCACCGTGAGCTCAACATCAGTGGGAGCTGCTCCACGGTAGTCAACACTCAGGTTCGCAGTGAGAAATCGCTTCGTGCCACCAAGGCCAAGACGGGCAATAGCCGTGTCGAACACCATTGCGATCGCTCCCCCATGCACCTGGCCAAAGGGATTGCGATAGAAGATTCCAAAGAGAACCGAGAACTCAACCGATTGCGCTGTTCGAGCGATGACTGTCATTTGCGGCATGAGGGTGTGAGCCGCACGAGCGCGCACATACGCCGGGAAGTCCGTTCCCTTTGACTCGGCGTTGGCTGCAAAGGGTTCCAGCATGCTGGTGGCTTCAGCAATGACTTGCGCAGCCTGGGCAGCAACTGACATCGGAGCACTTGTGGCGGTCGCCGAGTCCTGAAGCGCGCGAAGAGCCTTGCCCATGCCGGCAAGCGCGGAGTCGTTGTCGTCAGTCTCCATCGAGTCGATTTCCAGGCTACGGCTGTCGTCACTCATAGCAGCAGCTTCTTGCGTGCGAAATCAGCTGACGCCAGGCAATCGGTGACATCGGTGACTTGCGTGCGGCCACCTGCTCCTTACGCGATGAATTCATCAATCAGGGCAGCCAGTTTCACGGGCTCGTCTCCCTGGAGGCTGTGGCCGGAATCCTCGAAGTGGATGACCTTCGTCGAAGGATTGCGGCGCAGCATCTCGGCTTCGTCCTCGTCGCTCACAACAGACTGATCGCGCATCCCTCGGGCCAGGCAGATCGGGCCCTTCATCCGCTCAACGGCGCCCCAGAGATCTCCAAAGCCGAGATCGTCAAGGCTGCCTTCAGCAGGAGACCGCTGATCGGTATCGGCGCCGAGTCGGTGACGCTGATGGCGCCAGACCCAACTGCCGTCGTCCAACTGCTCAGCGTTGTGCAGGATCCCGCGCCGGAGTGACTGCTCGGACCGCGTCGGGTTGAACTGCACCGTGCGAGCCAGGATCTCGTCGAAGTCGGCAAAGGTCACCGGTCCACTCAGGAAACCGATGATCTGCGAAGCCTGATCACGAGTGACCCCTGGCGTTACGTCCACGAGGATCGCGGACTTCACGAGGTCAGGGGCATGCAGTGAGAGGGCCAAGGTGGTCAATCCGCCCATCGACATGCCAACGACCCCGCGCGCATTCGGCGCGAGCGCGCGGATGACGTGTGCGACATCCTCGGCATTGCCTTGCGTGACGACCACTCCCGGACGACCGGCATCGGAGTGCCCATGCCCTGGCAAGTCGATTGCCAGCAGCGGGCGATCCAACGCCAAGGCGACTGTGTCCCAGGTATGGGCGTTCTGGCCGCCACCGTGCAGCAGCACGATCTCGGGATCTCCTGTGCCCCATACCAAGGCACTCAACTCACGACCGTCCGGCAGCACCACGGATTCGCGTCGTACTGTCGGCGCACGGAATGCAATCCCGAACTCCTCGGCGTTCTCGTGGAACATCCCGAACTCGTCATATGCGACGTGTGCAGCCATCACTTGCCTCCAACGCTCTCACTTGGGGTAGGCACGCCAATGCGCCTCATAACCGGGGCAGTCGGTAGGCGTCAGAGTGCCACAGCTTGGTCGCCTGCGTGGTGCATTGCCCCGATTGAAGATCTGACTCGGGCTGCAGAACTTGTGCGCGGTTCGGCTGGATTATTCGCTCGCCTCGCCGTTGAGTCCGCGCAAGCGTCAGCAGCCGAACTTCTTGCCCGCGATCATCGGAACGCGAGTCATGTCTTCCCTGCGTGGTGAAGACGCGCTGATCTTCTCCCCGCTACCCGCTCAATGCTCAAGAAATCTGTGGCTCCTCCAAAGGCGGTCCACAGGTTTCCGTTGCCCTACAAACTTGGTGTGATGGCAATTGCAAGCAAGTCGGCATCTGGGTCGGTCGTAACCTGGATAGGAGTTCCGGGCGTTCCGCTAGCGACGGTGATTGGTGTCACGGTGCTGTTGCCGTTGCCAACCACATAAGCCGTCACCCCGTCGGGAGTGAAGGCAATCCAATGCGGCTGCGAATTGGCGACCAGCTTTATGGCCGTGCCCGCTGTCGCAGGAGTGGTCGTCAGATTGAGCGGCACAACCTCGTCCAGCTGGGGCTTACTGCCGGCGATGGCCACATAGGCCACCTCGCCGTTCGGGGCTATCTCGATCTCGATGGGTGGACCGGGGACCTTGATCACAGCGCCTGCGGTGTTGTCGGCCACATTGATGGGCGTGATCGAGTTGCTGCCCTTGTTCGCCACATAGGCAGTACTGCCATCACTGGTGATCGCGATCCAATTGGGATTGAGGCCCACATTGATCGAGGGGAGCACTTTTCCGGAAGCCCCACCTTCAGTGACCTGGATCGGAGTGACAGTGCTGCCAGCCACATCCCCCGTGCCCCAGTTCGCCACGTAGGCGGTCTTACCATCAGGAGTAAAGGCGACGGTGTTGGGACCTGCATAAGGCACCTTGATGGTCTGCCCCACAGTTCCGGTGGCCAAGTTGATAGTTGAAACCGTTTGACCTTGGTAATTGGAGACCCAAGCCCACTGCTCGTTTGTTTGGGGAACGATTGAGATCGCGACCGGCTCGGCACCCACGGTGATCGCCTTGCCTACCGCCCCTGTGGCCAAATCAATGCTTGCAACTGAGTTGGTGTACTCGTTGGTTACCCAGCCCGTTTTGCCGTCCGAGGTAATCACGATGTCGTTGGGCCCTGTTCCTTCGCCCATCTCAATGGCAGTGCCGGGCATCTGATCGGTAAGGCTGATGGGAAAGACCGTCCCCATGCCCGGTGTCTTTCCATTGTCCTGAGAGTTCGTCACATACGCAGTGAGGCCACCCGCACTCGTGCCGCTGTCGGTGCTTGTGACGCTGGATGTGGTGCTTGAGCATGCCGCAAGAACCAGTAGACCGACCACCGCGGGGGCTGCGAAAGCCATCCGTGTGATCTTGGTCGACGGGACGCGGTTTCCTTGACCAATTCGAAGCATGCGCAATATTGACATTGCCAAGCCCCATTTTGTTCGTTCTCTGCGCGGAATCCGACTTCAGGATTGCGTCGAGCCCAGCGATGGATGTCCGAAGTTCACACAGGCAGCACGCGAGCAAGGGATCAATGGGTCAGAGGAAGAGCTCTTCGAACAAACCCACGCAGCAGAAGCCTGCCGAGCAGTACGGTGCTGGTCAATTGGCGACGTCCTAGCTGAATCCTCCAATTCCCAGCCAGGCTCCGAATTGGAGGGAAGTTCGCCACGTCGAGCATTGGAGAATCAATGACTGAGAGCATTCTGGCCGGTATCAAGATCATCGATCTCTCCATCGGCACTGCTGGATCGGCGGCAACAATGCTGTTGGCCGAGTGTGGGGCAGATGTGGTCAAGATTGAAGCCTCCACTCCAGGCCGTGAGCGAAGCCTTCCCGGATTTCGCACCTGGAACCGCAGCAAGCGAAGTGTGATTGCCGATATTGCCACGCCAGATGGCTTGGAATCCTTGAAGCAGCTGCTGTCGGCCGCTGACGTCTTCGTACATGAGTTGGGTCCGAAGAAGGCTCGAGAGTATGGCCTCGATGACGCTTCGCTGGCCGCGTTGAATCCCAAGCTCATCGTGAGTTCCGTGCTGGGGTGGCCAATCAACCATGCCGATGCTGACTTACCCGTGAATGAGTCCTTGGTGCAGGCACGCCTTGGGCTTTGCGATGAACAACGGCCTCAAACTCGCAGCGACGGACCGGTCTACTTGCGCTACCCATTGATGACGTGGAACACCGTGTGGATCGAGGCCATCGGCATCGTCGCACGACTGCTGCTGCGCAATCGCTCAGGTATCGCTGGACCAGCACATACAAGCCTGGCGCAAGGAGCCATGGTCAACCTGGCCATGCTCTGGAACCGCGGACAGGGATTGCCACCGGAAATGGCCGATGGGGTCCCCAAGATCAACGTCGTGCAGGACTGGATCTACGAATGCAGCGACGGTCTGTACATGCACATCATGCCTGACCCGATGCGCAGCCCACGCGTCCGAGAATTCGTTGCCAGCCATGACGGACCGACCCAAGAGGCACTTGTCGCTGGCTTCCTTACTGGTACCAGGGCGAACTGGCTGGAGCACCTTTGGGCAAGCGACGTCCCGGTGCAGGCCTGCACGGAGTTCGGGGCAATCCTGGGCGACGAGCAGGCACGCATCAACGGCTACCTGGTTGAGCTGGACGACCCACAGGAGGGTCGCATCACAGTCGCTGGGACACCCCTGACCATCAGCCCGCCCCAGAAGATCGTCAGTCCCGCGCCCGCGCACGGCGCGCACACGCAGGAAGTCCTCGCCACGTGGGCTGCCACGCCAGGGCCGATTGGCGACGACCACACGCGCCAGTGGCCCCTCGAGGGCATCAAGGTGCTGGATCTCGGCAGTCATCTGGCTGGCCCGTATGCCCTCCAAATGCTGGCTGATCTGGGCGCCGAAGTGATCAAGCTGGAGACCACAGCCGGTGATCCCATGCGGGGCATCGGCGCGTTTCTTGGGTGCCAGCGAGGCAAGCGCGGCCTTGCGCTCAATCTCAAGGCGCCCGAGGCGCAAGCTGCGCTCGAAGCAGCGATTCAGTGGGCAGACGTGGTGCATCACAACATGCGGATGCCAGCTGCCAGACGCCTTGGGCTGGACGCGGAATCGGTCCGCAAGATCAATCCCGATGCGATCTTCTGCCATACCAGCTCGTACGGGCCGACAGGGCCTCGAGCCGATTGGCCCGGTTATGACCAGTTGTTCCAAGCCCAATGCGGATGGGAAGTCCTGACAGCCGGCCAGGGCAACTCTCCTATGTGGCAACGCGTCGGTTTCATGGATCACCTCTGTGCCATGTCTTCGGCATTGGCAGTCGTGCTTGCGCTGTACCACCGCGATCGCACAGGAGTGGCCCAGGACGTCGCGGGCTCACTGTTGGGCGCAGGTGTCCTGACCGTGAGTGAGACCTTCATACAAGCCGATGGCAACACCGCTCCATTCGCTGAATTGAGTGCCGACCAATTGACTCTTGACGAGGGGCATCGCATCCTCCAGTTCGTCGATGGATGGGTGATGATCGCTGCCGACCAAGACGATCAGTTGCAGGCACTGCGCAGTGTTGAGTTGTCGGGACGCAACACTGGAGAAGTACTGGCAGAACTTGCTGCCATAGGTGTGCCAGCCGAGCTCGTCCGTCTCAATCAGCGAGCGGCCTTCTTCGACAGCGAGGCAAATCACAAGGCCGGTCTCATCGTGTCGACCGATCATGCGCAGTGGGGAACGCTGCTTCAGCCTGCCGGCTTGTGGAATTTCGGCGACATCGAGCTCCGCCACGAACGGCCGGCGCCAGCCCTGGGCGAGCACACGGTCGAATGTCTGCGGGAATTCGGACTGGACGATTCCTTGATCGACAGCATGCTCGCATCAGGCGCTGCTCTCCAGCGCGGCTGAATGCGGGCTTCCTCAGATGCTCGGGTTGTTCCTTGGTGGAGCTGAGGGGACTCGTACTCCTGACCCCCTGCATGCCATAGGTCCGCATGATGGGGCGTTGACGTTCGCCAAGGTTCAAATCCCTCTCTGCATCACCATTTTGGATGCATGTAACCGACAAGGAGCCGGCGTGGGCGAGGCTGGAGTCTCGCGCGGAGTGGTCGTCAAATAGCAGCGAGGCCTGTTGTGGAGTCGCATAAGGCTCTACCGCTGTGGTTACCGAGACTCTTCGCCGGCTCGCACGGCAATGAGCGAGGCGAGAACAGCGCTGTCAACCTCATCGGTGTGTGCGGAGGCCCCATACAGCTTCCCCCAGGCGAACAGAACATCGACGAGTGAGCGCTCTTTGAAATCGACGGCCCCAAGGGCATTGACCAGTCGCAACGTGTCAACGTCCGATACCTCTGCCTCCGACATGCCGGTGTATTCCTCTTGCTGATCCATCGCTTACCACCTCTCCTGAGCTCGCTTTTCCTCATTGTGCCTGCGAGCAGGGTGGCAGGAAAGCGGCGCAGCAAACACGCGACCGAGCACACACAAGTAGTGACACGGCCTCTGGGGAGAACGACTCGGCAATGGGGCGCAGGTGTGAAAACGATCTTGCCGCAAGCGTGCAAGGCACAGGCGTACTTATTCGCCAGGTACTTGAGTGCGCCAATGGCGAAGGTCCTCTCCCAGCCGGGAAAGGACCCCTGGGCAAGACTTTCTTTGGTGGAGCTGAGGGGACTCGAACCCCTGACCCCCTGCATGCCATGCAGGTGCGCTACCAGCTGCGCCACAGCCCCATACGTCAGCAAGGCTGACACGGGAATGAGAATCATACCGGGGTCACCACCTGTGCTCTGGCGACCCCATCGATCAGAGTTCGGGGGCTCGCACGTTGTATTCCTGCAGGCGCCACTTCAGCGTCACCCCAGGGTTGGCCTCGGCCGCTATCGACCACGAACAGTTCGGCGTGACTCCGAATATTGGCCAATGATCCAGCGGCAGATCCAGCAATGAAGCCATGCCGGACATCGCTGCCGCCCCATGCGTGACGCACACGAGCAACTCCCCCGGGCCGATCTTGTCCAGTCCCCGATCAACTGCATTGCGCACGCGCTCGGCAACCTCAGTCCGCGTCTCGCCATGCAGCCCTGGACGCACATTTGTCCCGGCGAACCAGGCCTGCAAATCCTCGGTGTGCTCCTTTTCGATGTCAGCGCGATGCATGCCCTCCCACACCCCGACAAAGGTCTCGCGAAGATCGGGATCCAGCACCACATCTTGATTGAGTAACTCCACCAACGGCTTCGCGGTGTCATGCGCACGACGCAGATCAGAGGACATCACCAGCGCGGGCTGCAACAGGGCGATCTGCCTTGCCGCAGCACCCGCTTGCGCGATGCCAACCTCGTCGAGATCGATGTCTGACTGACCCTGGAAGCGTGCTGTCGCGTTCCAGTTGGTTCGTCCGTGACGCAAGAACAGCACTCGACGCGGTTCGATCACTCTGCGAGTCCTGGCACCAGGCGCGGAAGGCTCACCTGGGCTGGCAGTGCGATCAGAGGGCAGTCACTCCACAGTCGTTCAATCGCGTAGTGGATGCGCTCCTCGACGAGCTGCACGTGCACGACGATGTCGCCGTAGTCCAACAGCACCCATCGCGCCTGCTGCTCGCCTTCGCGCCGCAAGGGCTTTGCGCCATGCTGCAAGAGGCGCTCCTGCACGGCGTCAACCACAGCTTTAACCTGTGGTTCATTGGCCGCGGAGCACATCACGAACACGTCAGTGATCACGACGTGCTCGCTCACATCAATGGCGATGATGTCGGTTGCCAACTTGTCAGAAGCTGCAAGCGCGGCCTGGATAGCGAGATTCTTGGCCTCATCGGTTGCAGTCAAGACAGTCCTTTCAGGGAAGAGTTCAAGGGATGAGCCTCTCACAGGGCCGGTACGTCGGGACCCAGCGCAATTTCCACATCGACCGGGACCCCTTTGGCCTGCTTGACCTCCTGAGGGAACAAGCCGACTGCTGAGGCCGCTCGCTGGCCGATTCTGAGCGACACTGGGCTCTGCGGAACGCGAATTCGGGAGGCGACCACCCGAGTGGAGGTCTCTCCCGGAATCACGGTCATGCCAGCGTCGATGAGGTTCTCGGTCGCCAAGGCCAGTTGGGCTGCACTGGCCCCAGCGGGGATGAGGACAACTCTGGGCCGGACGGCTTCGCCAGGATTCAACAGGCTGACGGGAAATTGCCTCTTCATCAGTACGTCGGTGGCGGATCTGTCGACCACGACTGCCCCACTGGCTCGGACCGCGGAAGTGGGCAGCGTCACCTTCTTCTGGGTCTGGCTGATCGCGTCCTTGCGGAGAGTGAGCATCAGATCAACGAGCTCGCTGTTGGACGCACTCGAACGTGCCATATGTCCAAGGCTCAACACCACTTGTCCCGCTGCCTCAGGTGTGGCGGGCAAATTGGCGATGATCGAATTCACGACACTGGAGATGTCCGCTGATTCACGAGCCCTGGCCGCCTGGCTGGGAGTCAGTGTTGAATCGATGAGTCCCGCAAAGGCGAGCCGGTCAAGGGTGAGTGAAATATCAATGTTGATGCCGAGCAATTCCTCGAGGGCGTGCTGGCTTTGCAGGGTGTCATTGGCATCGCCCGTGAATCGCAATTGCGACCACGTTGGCGTTGGTACCAAAAGATCTGGAGTCAGCGGGATGAGTTTGCCCGGAGTCTTGCCGAAACCGGTGGCCATGATCTGAGCGAAGACCACATGTCGGTCGTCGTCGCGCACTTCTAACAGCAGGACGCGCTGCGCGCGAAAGACAGGGGTCGTTGCTGTTGGCGATGCGGAAACCGAAGCGGAGGGCGTGGGAGTGGGGCGGCTCGCCGGAACTTCTGTCTGGCTGAACAGACTTGCCACCACAACACCCACAGCAACAATCGCAGCAACCACGCCAATGACAACCCAACGTCGCCAATGTGGTTGTTGTACATGTGAAGGGTCGCTCATGAAATGCCTTGAGAGGGCGCGAGGTAGAGGCGATGCGCATAGATGTACTCAGCCACAGCCGTCGGCACACGTCCGTCGATGGATTGACCCGAGCGCACGCATTCGCGAACTTGCGTTGATGACACGTCAGGAGTGGCCACTTCAACGAGTGTGAAAGCGCCATTCAGCAGATCTGGCTGCGGCTTGGTATGTCCGGGTCGCGTCACGCCGACCAACTGCGCTCGCGACAAGATACCCGCCGGATCGCGCCAGTTGGGCACGTCGAGCAATGCATCGGCTCCGGTTACGAAGAACCAATCGGCCTCAGTGTCGGGCTGGTCATGCTCCCACTGCAGCTGTAGATCGGTCAGGGTGTCGATTGTGTACGTCGGTCCTGCACGTTCAATGTCCACTGATGAGGTCGTGAAGCCCTCGTGATTGGCGATAGCCAGGTCCACCATGGCGAGCCGGTCTGTCGCCGAGGCCTCTGGCCCGGGCTCCTTGTGCCAGGAGTTTCCGGTCGGGACGAAGATCAGGTAGTCCAATTCCAATGCAGACTGCACCGAGACTGCGGCAACAAGATGTCCCGAGTGGATCGGGTCAAAGGTGCCACCAAAGACGCCGAGGCGCCGAACCTTCACGGACTAGGGGCCAACCTTGAGCATCATCGTGACACCGAGCAGTGCGCCCAAGGCCAAGAAGGTGAAGACTCCAAATGCCCAAACGGGAATCGATGGGTTGTCGATCGGCGCCTCTTGAGCGATTTCGAACGCGGTCTGGATCAAGCCCATGAAATGTTCCTTTCTTGGATGGCAAGCAGGTTCACTTTAGCGACACATCAAGCCCGAACGTGACCGTCCCCAGTGACGATGTAGGTCGTGGTGGTCAGCTCGGCCAGGCCCATTGGGCCCCGGGCGTGCAGTTTCTGGGTGGAAATCCCGATTTCGGCGCCAAATCCAAACTCGCCTCCGTCAGTGAAGCGCGTAGAGGCATTGACCATGACGGCCGCCGAGTCCATGCCGGCGATGAACGAAGCTGCCGCTGACTGGCTGTCAGTGACGATTGCCTCCGTGTGGCCCGAGGTCCATTTCTGGATGTGGGAAATGGCCTCCTCGATTGAATCGACAACTCCCGCGGCCATGTCCAAGGACATGTACTCCGCTGCCCAGTCGGCATCGGTGACCGGGATCGCGACGACACCCGAGGCATCAACCAGGGCCAGCGTTGCTGCGTCGGCATGCAAGGTGACGCCGCTTGCATGGAGAGCCTTGGCAACCTTGGGCAGGAACTCGTCAGCAACGGCCCGATGCACGAGCAAAGTCTCGGCCGCGTTGCACACGCTGGGTCTTTGCACCTTGCTGTTGATCACAATCGCCACAGCCTTTTCGAGGTCTGCATCTTTATCGACATACACATGGCAATTGCCGACGCCAGTTTCAATCACAGGCACGGTTGAGTTCTCCACAACATTGCGAATCAAGGCTTCGCCGCCGCGAGGGATCAGCACGTCGACCAGGCCACGAGCTGTCATCAGGTGTTTAGTCGAATCGTGCGTGAGACCTGGCACAAGCTGGATCGCGTCAGCGGGAATACCGAGCACGACGAGTGCTTCGCGCATGATTTCAACCAGAGCGGCATTGGTCGCTGCTGCCGAGGATGAGCCGCGCAGCAGCGCGACATTGCCGCTTTTCAGACACAGGCCCGCCGCATCAACCGTGACATTTGGTCGAGCTTCATAGATGATCCCGACAACACCCATCGGCACTCTCAACTGCCGAATCTGCAAGCCATTGGGCAAGGTGTAGCCGCGCACGACCTCGCCGATCGGATCAGGCAAGGCTGCCACTTCGCGCAGAGCAGCGGCGATTGCGCTGACTCGTGCAGCGTTCAAGGTGAGCCGATCGATCATGCCGGCCGCTGTGCCTGCCTCAACAGCTCGCGCCACATCGCCATCGTTGGCTTCAACGATCCGCGTTGTACTTGCTTCGAGCGCGTCGGCAAGTGCAAGGAGCGCGACGTCCTTCTCGTCTCGCGTCAACTGTCGAACGACACGTGCTGCCGCACGGCCACGGCGAGCGACATCCAGCACTGATTCGCGTTCATCCATCACGTGCCAAGACTAGTTTCTGCCGCGTCGACTTTCCGAAGCCCCAGTCAAGATTGACGATCTCACCATTCGTGGGTCCGCGCACCATCTAGCAGGCCAACGCGAAGCTGTGCTCACGCGCTTCGAAGCTCGATCCACGTGGCGCGACCGAGGGCGAGCAGGTCACCTTTCTCATTGAACAGTGCTGACCCCACATCAAGCTTGCGTCCGTCGCGACCTAGGAACCAGCCCACGCTGACACACGTCTGACCTAGCTGCGGTTGGTGGAACACCTCCGAGCGAAGCCTTCCGAGCAGACTGGGACCTCCCCCCGGGTCGAAGCACACCCCGCCCAAGAACGCAGTGCAGTCCAATGTCGCGATGAGCATCTCAGAAAGAACTGTTCCGTCAGCGTCTGCGTCCGAGGCGGTAGGTGTCCATGGGGCGGCGACAACCTCACGGCCAGCCACTGGTCCAGGAAAGATGCGCAAGCCATCGCCGATCGCCCTGCCGGGTCCGCAAGCGAAGCACTCGCCATCTGAAGGATGCTTTTCGTACCAAGGAAATCCAGCCATGGCGGCTGAGGCAGCGTCCACACTGACAGGCGCAAGCACATCCAATTCAAGAGTGGCGGGCGCAACCACCGCGAGCACGTCCTCACCTTGCATCACCCGAACGCCGTCTTCAAACTCCTGCACCTCAAGCGCGGTATTAAGCGGTGTGCGGTTGCGGAGAGTCACCTCAGCTGGGCCGTCAAGCAGCGACGAGTACACGCCGCAGGCGTAGCCCCCGTGCGCCGCATCACGCGGTCCCCGAAAGCGCTCCGGAATGATCATTTGCGGATCGTTGCACACGATTTGCTGCGTCGGCGAGCTTTCGCGTGACACCAACCGCTACCGAGCCTGCCTGAGCAGTGGTGACGGACTACTTCAGAAGTACGAGGTCATCGCGGTGCACGACCTCACGTTCGTAGGCAGGTCCGAGCTCCTTGGCCAGATCCTTGGTCGAACGGCCAAGGAGTCCGGGAAGTTCGCTTGAGTCGAAATTGACGAGGCCACGAGCCACCGTGCGGCCTTGATCATCAACGAGGTCCACCGGATCCCCAGCGGAGAAGGTGCCTTCAACTGACGTAATACCAGCAGGCAACAGCGATGAGCCGCGCTTGGTGACCGCGCGCGCTGCCCCGGCATCAATGTGAACTCGACCATTGCCAGTGGTGGCATGCGCGAGCCAGAGCAGGCGAGTTGATGTTCGCTCACCCGTAGGCGAGAAGACAGTTCCAACTCTGGCATCCTGCAATGCCGAGCCGACGAGTTCAGCAGAAGTCAGCAACACAGGGATACCCGCCGATGTCGCGATCTCGGCAGCCTCGACCTTGGACGCCATCCCGCCTCTACCCACCGATGATCCCGTTCCGCCAATACTGACGCCTTCGAGGTCAGCGCTGGATGAGACAGACGCGATGAGATTGGCTCCGCCCTTGCTCGGCGGTCCGTCGTAAAGGCCGTCGACGTCAGACAACAGCACCAAAGCGTCGGCCTGCACCACAAGCGCCACGAGAGCTGCGAGACGATCGTTGTCACCCACCCGGATCTCGTCTGTGGCAACCGTGTCGTTCTCGTTGACGATTGGCACCACACCCAGCTCAAGCAGCCTGAACAGGGTGCGTTGCGCGTTGCGATAGTGCGCTCGGCGAGTGACGTCGTCTGAGGTCAGCAGCACCTGTCCCACGGCAATGCCGTATTCGCCAAAGGCTGCGCCGTAACGCCCGATGAGCATGCCCTGGCCGACGCTCGCCGACGCCTGTTGAGTCGCCAGATCCCGAGGACGATGGGTGAGTCCAAGCACCGGGAATCCCGCAGCAATTGAACCGCTGGACACGAGAATGACCTGACTGCCGGCCGCCTTGCGCAAGGCAAGGTGCTGAACGAGAGCCGAGATGGCATCGTCATTGATGCCACCCCCGCGTTTGGTCAGCGATGAGGAACCGATCTTGACGACGATCCGCGAGGCATTGGCAATGGCACGGCGAACCTCAGGCGTCATAGACCACGCTCAGTCGTCATGGACAGCATTGTCCTCAATGTTATGCATCAAATTTTGATCCACCCGCACATCGGTGCCGCGTGGCGAAGCTTCAGATCTGGTATTCGCCATGATCGATGGATGCCAGTCGAAAATGACGGGGTTCTCGTCAGGGCCGATCATCACTGCAACGCCAGGTACCGCACCCTGGGAAATCAGCGCTTCCTCGACACCCAAGCGGGCAAGGCGATCACCGAGATAGCCCACGGCCTCGTCATTTGAGAAATCGGTCTGACGAACCCAACGCTCTGGCCGATCACCGCGCACGCGGAAACCTTCGAGTTCACGCGTCACAGTGAAGCCCTGGTCATTGACAGCCCGCGGAGTGATGACCACGCGCTGGGCAAGTTCATGCACCACATTGGCACGAGCCTGCGAGACGAGGGCTGCCATGGCGAAGCTGAGTTCCCGCAGGCCTTCCCGCGATGCGGCGGAGATTTCGAATACCTGGTAGCCCCGACCGATGAGCGCCGGGCGCACGAGCTCAGCAAGCGTGCGTCCATCGGGTACGTCGATCTTGTTCAGGGCAACGATGCGCGGACGATCAGCCAGACCGCCATACAACTCAAGCTCATGCTCGATCGCGTCCAGATCATCGATGGGGTCGCGCCCAGGCTCCATGTTCGCGCAGTCCAACACATGCACCAACACACTGCAGCGTTCGACATGCCTCAGAAACTCAAGCCCCAGGCCCTTGCCTTGGCTGGCTCCGGGGATCAGACCCGGGACGTCGGCGACGGTGTAGACGGTGTCCCCGGCAGTCACGACGCCGAGGTTGGGAACCAAGGTGGTGAAGGGATAGTCGGCGATCTTGGGCCGAGCCGCACTGATAGCCGCGATAAGACTTGATTTACCGGCACTCGGGAAGCCAACAAGTGCCACGTCGGCCACCGTCTTCAGTTCAAGCACGACTTCTCGGTAGTCGCCGGGCTCACCAAGCAATGCGAAGCCGGGAGCCTTGCGACGGGCACTGGACAATGCCGCGTTTCCGAGGCCGCCGCGACCTCCTTGAGCCAGCACAAAGGTCATGCCGCCACCTACGAGGTCCGCGAGGATCTGACCGGTGGGTGTGGTGACGACCGTGCCGGAGGGGACGCGCAGGACAACGTTGTGTCCTTGCGCACCGTGCTTGTTGCCACCTTGCCCAGCTTTACCGCTTGAAGCCTTCTGATGCGGACGGTGGTGGAACTCCAAAAGAGTGGTGATCTGCGGGTCGACCTCGAGCAGGACATCGCCGCCCTTGCCGCCGTTGCCGCCATCTGGTCCGCCGAGAGGCTTGAACTTTTCTCGCAGCACCGACGCACAGCCGTTGCCACCGTCGCCCGCCTGCGCGTACAGCTGTACGCGATCAACGAAGGTGGTCATCTGACTTCCTTACTTACACGGCCACAAGGGACCAAAGACAAACGAGGCGAGCCGTAGCTCGCCTCGTTTCAGGTCTGTACTGGTGCGGTGCTGAGCTACTCAGCGAGGATGTTCACCACGCGGCGACCGCGATGTGAACCGAACTCCACTTTGCCCGCAGAAAGCGCGAACAGGGTGTCGTCCTTGCCACGGCCGACATTGTCGCCGGGGTGGAAGTGGGTTCCGCGCTGGCGCACGATGATCTCGCCGGCGTTGACCTCTTGCCCACCGAAACGCTTCACGCCAAGGCGCTGCGAATTGGAGTCGCGGCCGTTACGGGTGCTGGATGCACCTTTCTTATGTGCCATGAGTTCACTTTCCGATCGAGATGTCGGTGACCTTGACCGTTGTGAGCTCCTGACGGTGGCCCTGACGGCGGCGGTAGCCGGTCTTGTTCTTGTACTTCAGGATGTCAATCTTTGGTCCACGCTTGTGATCGATGATCTCGGCCGAAACCTTCACCTTGGACAGCGCGACGGTGTCGGTTGTGACGGTGGCGCCATCAACGATCAACAGGCATGGCAGAGCAATGGAGGCACCCGGCGCACCGGAGACTCGGTCGAGCACAACAACGTCGCCAACTGCGACCTTTTCCTGACGGCCGCCAGCGCGCACAATCGCGTACACCACGTACTCCTACCTCGAAGATCTGTACTTGCGAACATGCAGCACAGGACAACAAAAAAACCAAGGACAGAAAAATGCCCGGGTCCTAGCGTACGGAAGTGCTCGCATAGGGTCAAACCGGCCCCTGAGTTCAGGGCACGCAAGCAGGATTTGGCCTACTTGGAGCCCGTTGTTTCAATCAATCGTGCTCACGGGGTCTTCAATGGTCGCGCAATGCTGTGGCCACCCAGATTGCGGCTGATTTCACCGGCAGTGCGGGTCTCGCGATCGATAGCGTCAGAGATCTCTTCTGCCCAACCACGGCGCAACAAGGTCTTGGCGCCAATATTGGCCGGCAACTTCAAGTGGGCGATCTCATCCAGTACCTCTTGAGTTCGGATCGTGAGCATCTCAGCGGGCACGGATTCAGTGGCCAGGCCGATATGCGCGGCCTCTTTCCCGGTGACCCAGCGTGCAGTGAGCAGTAACTCGGCAGCCTTGCGCTCCCCCACCATCTTGGGCAGCATGAATGTGCTCCCCGCTTCAGGGGAAGTGCCGAGCTCGCTGAACGGGAAGCGCCACCGAGCATCCTCGGCAGTGATCACAATGTCCATGTGCAGCAACATGGTTGCGCCGAATCCCACGATGGGACCGTGGACGGCCGCAACGAGCGGTTTGGGAAAAGTGACCAGAGACATCACCACTGCACGAATGCCACGACTGAATGCCGTGGGGTCGGTCTGCTCGCCGAGTGCCACGAGATCAACACCCGAGCAATACGCACGGCCTGCACCTCGAACGAGCACTGCGCGAATTTCATCATCGGCCGCAGCAGCATCCAAGGCTGCTGACAATCCGAAATAGCCCTCAGAGGTGAAGGCGTTAAGCCGGTGCGGGCGGTTGAGCGTGAGAAAGCGAACCGGACCATCGTCGGCTATCAGCAGTTCCGGTTCATCCACCTTCAGACTCCCTAGCACGAAGAGACCACGCTCAGACGAGATTGTCTTGGGTGATGAGTGAGGAGCGCAAGGGTCTGCGCTGATCTGACTTGGTCAGGCGGAAATCTCTGTTTCGTTCAAGACGGGAGCCCCTTCAGAGATCTCGTTCGCGATCGACACGGCATCTTGGACTTCAAGCTCATTTTCGGTCTGCGTCTCAATATCGAAATCGTCGAGCGGCTCGAGGTCAATCTCATCCAGGGGCGCCAGTGCACGAGCGGCCACGTCGGCAGGATCAACTGCGTTCGCCGGGCGACGGCTCTTTGGCGATTCAGAGTGATCGTGTCCGTGCAGATCAACCTTGATGCCGCGGCCGTTGCACGCCTCACAGGTGCTTGAGAAGGATTCGAGCAGTCCGGAGCCGATGCGCTTGCGGGTCATCTGCACCAAACCAAGGCTGGTGACTTCGGCGACCTGATGCTTGGTGCGATCGCGCCCAAGGCATTCAACAATGCGGCGCAGCACGAGATCGCGATTGCTTTCCAGCACCATGTCGATGAAGTCGACAACGATGATGCCGCCGATATCGCGCAGTCGAAGCTGGCGAACAATCTCCTCGGCAGCTTCCAGGTTATTGCTGGTCACTGTCTGCTCGAGGTTGCCACCTTGTCCGGTGAACTTGCCCGTGTTGACGTCAACAACGGTCATTGCCTCAGTGCGATCGATGACAAGTGAGCCACCTGACGGCAAGTAGACCTTGCGATCCAGGGCCTTGGCCAACTGCTCATCGATGCGGTACTCAGCAAAGACATCAACCGGAGCAACGTGATGCTCAATTCTTCCGGCAAGATCGGGGGCAACGGCGGTGACGTAGTCCTGGACCTGGGTCCAGGCGTCGCTGCCGGAGACCACCATCTTGTTGACGTCCTCGTTGAAGATGTCTCGTACGACCTTGATGGCCAAGTCTGGCTCGCCGTAGAGCAGGGTCGGCGGACTCGCGCTGCTGGCGCGCGAGCTGATTTCTTCCCACTGCTTCTTCAAGCGCTCGACATCCTGCTCAAGTGCCTCTTCAGGTGCGCCTTCAGCCGCTGTGCGCACAATCACGCCAGCCTCTTCAGGCATCACGCGCTTGAGAATGCCCTTGAGTCGTGAGCGCTCGGTGTCGGGCAGCTTGCGGCTGATGCCGGTCATCGAGCCGTCTGGCACGTAGACAAGGAAGCGACCCGGCAAGGAGACCTGACTGGTCAAGCGCGCGCCCTTTTGCCCGACTGGATCCTTGGTGATCTGGACCAGGACGGGATCACCGGACTTCAGAGCGAACTCAATGCGCTTTGGCTGTCCATCAAGAGTTGCGGCATCCCAATTGACTTCACCGGCGTAGAGCACAGCGTTGCGTCCGCGACCGATGTCAACGAAGGCAGCTTCCATGCTCGGCAGCACGTTTTGGACTCGTCCGAGATAGACGTTGCCCACCAGTGAGCCAGAGGATCCGCGGGTGACGTAGTGCTCCACGAGCACCCCATCCTCCAGAACGGCAATCTGCGTGCGATCACCTTGTTGACGCACGACCATCACGCGATTGACCGACTCGCGACGGGCCAGGAACTCGGATTCAGTCAGAATCGGTGGGCGACGGCGACCGGCTTCACGACCTTCACGGCGGCGCTGCTTCTTTGCCTCAAGGCGCGTTGAACCACGCATTGAATTCACATCATCGTTCTTCTGACGCGGCTCGCGAACCTTGACCACCGTGTTTGGTGGGTCATCGGCTGACGGCTCAGCGTCATCATTTCCGCGGCGGCGACGACGACGGCGACGACGTGACTCGGCAGCTTCTTCGGTTTCTCCTTCGACCGCGTCAGCATCATCATTGGTGTTCGCAGAGTCAGCGTTGTCTTCGGAGGGCTCTTCGCCATCGTCAGTGCTCTCGGTCTCGCCTTCACCTGTGCGGCGGCGGCGGCCGCGGCCACCACGACGACGTCGACGACGTGGAGCGCCGTCCTCGGACTCCTCTTCAGAGTCCTCAGCCTCAATGGTGGACGACTCAGCCGGCTCCGCGATGGGAAGTGCTTCGTCTGCATCCTCGGCCACGGCTTGCTTGCCGCGACGGCGTCGAGGGGCAGGGCTTGCTTCTGCTGCTACTGGTTCTGGAGCAATGAACAAGGGGGCAACAAATGCCGCCCTCGGCGCTGGGCGTGAACTCTCCACAGGAGCGTCGTCGCTCACGGGAGCAACAGCCTCGGACTCGATCTTGGACTTCTTGGTTGCTCGAACAGCCTTGGTCTTCGCCGGCGCTTTCACCGGCTTCTCCGATGGCTCCGCCGTCGCTGCCTTGGCGGCCTTGTCTGCTGCCGCGGACTTGCGGGTGGGCTTCTGGGCTACCGGAGCGGTTTCGCCTTCGATGAGCACAGGTGGCCCAGCGGGTCGGCTCGCTGCTCGGCGACGTGTGCGCGGAGCAGGCGTTTGTGGGTCAGTTTGGGTGGAATCTGAGTTTTCGTTGTCGACCATGTGGTCGACCCTCCTTCAGCGGCAAATGCAATTCGCCAGTCAGGTGCTCCTACCCGTAGTTCCTGTCAACAGGTGAAGCACAAAGCCATGGAGTTCTCTTCGTCGCTACTCGCGATCAAGCTCGAGGGGGTCTCCCACGCCTTGACCGTCGGGGGCAAGCGGCCCCTGCGCCAGCCTGGTCACCCTTGGAGGGGTGGGCGGCACGAGGTCAGCCACTCGCCGCAGCGCGGCAAGAACATCGTCAGGTCGTACGGCGGGGGTGCTATGCCGAACTACCAAGGTGAGTATCGCACACTCCAAACCCAGGACTGGCTCCGGTGATGCTCCAACACGCGCCACCAACACCGCTGATCTGGCATCGAAGACTCGCTTGCCCTGCTTCATGACCCGCTCGACCAGGACTTCATCGGCCGCCAGAAATGCCGAAATTGCCTCAGCCAAGGTCGCCACCGTCATGCCAGCGAACTCGATCTGCCAGAGGCTGGCTTCCAGCCGAGCTGCGAAATCTGGTGAACTGGCCACCACGACATCTACGATGTCCAGGCCCGATGGCAAGGCATCATCCAGCGCCAGTCGCAGTCGCTCCGGATCACATTCCGTGGTCACACCGATTTCCAGATACTCAGCCTCACTCGCCGTTCCGGTCGGTGCCGCATTGGCATACGACACCTTGGGGTGAGGAGAAAAGCCTGCACTGAAGGCGATCGGCACTCCAGCCCGCCGCAGTGCCCGCTCAAATGCTCGCTGGAAATCGCGATGCGAGGAGAAGCGCAGCCGACCCCGCTTGGCGTACCGGAGTCGCAATCGCTGAACTGTAGGTGCAAAATCGCGCACCGGAGCCTGACGAGCCAACTAGCCCACCACAGTCGGTCGCATCATTGGCATCGGCAATTCGGTAATTCCGGTGGGTCCCACTTGAATCTCGGTGCCAAGCTGATCGCAGACACCGCAGTCAGAGCATGGAGTCCAGCGACAGTCGCCAACCTCTGATTCTGAGAGAGCCGCTTGCCAGTCCTCCCAGAGCCATTCAGAACTCAAGCCCGAATCCAGATGGTCCCAAGGCAGCACTTCAGTGCGCAGACGTTCACGTGTGGTGAACCAGTGCACATCAACGAGCTCGTCTGCGAGCCCGGTCTGCGCTGCTGCCATCCAGCGGTCGAAGGAGAAGTGCTCACTCCAACCATCAAAGCGCGCACCGTTCTTCCACGCTTCCAGAATGACCTTGCCTACGCGGCGATCTCCTCGGGAGAGCAAGCCTTCGATGATGCCGGGTTTGCCATCGTGATAACGCATGCCGATCGCCTTGCCGAACTCACGATCACTGCGGATGGCCTCTTTCAACTTCTGCAAACGAGCATCGGTTGCTTCATGATCAAGCTGCGCCGCCCACTGGAAGGGCGTGTGCGGCTTGGGGATGAAGCCACCGATGGAGATCGTGCACTTGATATCGCGGCTGCCCGTGATCGCTCGGCCAGCCTTGATGACTTCGCGCGCCAGGGCTGCGATCTGCAGGACGTCGTCGTCAGTCTCGGTTGGCAAGCCGCACATGAAGTAGAGCTTCACCTGCCGCCAGCCAGCGCCGTAGGCGGTGGACACCGTGCGAATGAGGTCTTCTTCGGTGACCTGCTTGTTGATCACATTGCGCATGCGCTCACTGCCACCCTCAGGGGCAAAGGTGAGGCCACTGCGACGACCATTGCGCGACAACTCGTTGGCGAGATCAATGTTGAAGGCGTCGACACGAGTGCTCGGAAGGGAAAGCGAGGTCTGCGTGTCCTCGTAGCGATCGGCCAATGCCTTGGACATTTCTGCAATCTCTGAATGGTCCGCGCTCGACAAAGACAACAGGCCCACTTCAGCAAAACCGGTCTTGCACAAGCCATTGTCGATGATCTCAGCGATAGAGCTGAGGCTGCGTTCGCGCACCGGGCGCGTGATCATGCCTGCCTGGCAGAAACGGCATCCACGCGTGCAGCCTCGGAAGATCTCAACGCTCATGCGCTCGTGCACAGTCTCGGCCAAGGGAACCAGCGGGTTCTTGGGGTAGGGCCACGAATCCAGATCCATGAGCGTGTGCTTGGCAACGCGCCAGGGCACATCCGGGTGATTCGGTGCTACGCGCTGAATGCGCCCGTCGGGCAGGTAGGTCACGTCATAGAACTGCGGGACATACGCAACTCCGGCAGTGGCAAGTGACAGCAGCAAGCCTTCGCGTCCACCGGGTTGCCCCTGCTGCTTCCAGGCCTGCACAAGCTCGGTCACGCGAATCACGGCTTCTTCGCCATCTCCGATGACAGCAGCATCAATGAAGTCGGCGATCGGCTCTGGGTTGAAGGCCGAGTGTCCACCGGCAATCAGGATCGGATGTTCGATTGTGCGATCACGAGCCAGCACCGGAATGCCTGCGAGATCAATGGCAGTGAGCATGTTGGTGTAGCCGAGTTCCGTTGAGAACGAAACGCCGAGAAGATCGAAGTCGGCGATTGAGCGATGCGCGTCGACGGTGAACTGCGGCAATCCTCGTTCACGCATCAACGCTTCCAGATCTGGCCAGATGGCGTAGGTGCGTTCGGCCAATGCGTATGGCAGCTCGTTGACTACCTCATACAAGATCTGCACACCTTGGTTCGGGGCACCGACTTCATAGGCATCGGGGTACATCAATGCCCAACGGACCTCAACTGACTCCCACGGCTTGGTCGTCGCATTGAGCTCGCCGCCGACGTACTGGATCGGCTTTGAGACCAGGGGCAGCAGAGCCTCAATTTCATTGAAGAGCGAGGCGCCGCGCACACGAGCATCCATGACTGTCACGCCCGAATACTACGTGCTGCTCAGCTAGGGGATCATCTGCTGAGAATGCAATCGGATGTTCTCTAGTAGTCCGATCGCGATCCACACCGCCATCATCGCCGTGCCACCAGCCGAGACGAAGGGCAGCGGAACACCCGTGATCGGCATGATGCCAAGTGTCATTCCGATGTTCTCAAAGGTCTGAAATGCCAGCCACGCAACGATTCCAGTGGCAACGAGACGCCCGTACATGTCGTCGGCTCGCATCGCAATCAGGATTGCCCGCCACAGCACAATGCCAAGCAGCACTATCAGCAGGCCGGCGCCGATGAAGCCGAACTCTTCGCCGGCAACGGTGTAGATGAAGTCGCTCTCATTGACCGGGACGAAGCGACCTTGAGTCTGTGGTCCGTTGAACAGTCCATATCCGAACCAGCCTCCGCCACCGATGGCAATTCGAGCCTGGGTGGAGTTGTACGCGATGCTGCCCGCATCCGCTGTGGGGTTGATGAAGGAGGTGAGCCGATCGACTTGATACTGCTTGAGCAGGCCGAATTGAATCGCCATCAGCACGCCCACGACAGCACCGATCAGCAGACCGCCGACCCATCGATTGCGAGCGCCGCTGACAGCGATGACTGCCAAGGCAACCGACCCAAGGATCAATACGCTGCCGGTGTCGTTCTGCACCAAGATGATCAACAGCGGCAACACCGCAACGCCAAGTGACAACAACACGTCGCGATCGCGCGGCTCATGTTCGGCGCGATCCTTCTCAGCCAAGATTGCGGCCATCATCAAAATGACAGCGATCTTCACGAACTCTGAGGGCTGAATGGTGAATCCACCTGGCAGCTGGATCCAGGCTCGGGCGCCAGCAATCTTGGTGCCAAGGCCAGGCAGGAATACCAGGAACAGCGAGAAGACGGAAAGCCCGTAGATCACAGGGGTATACGCGCGCAGCCAGCGATGGTCGACCCGCGAAGCGACGTAAAACAGCAGGATGCCCAGCACCACGTTGATGATGTGCTTCTTCAAGTAGGACTGAGGATCTGTCGGCGAGGCGAGATCTGCTCGGCTAGCTGACCACACAAGCACCGAGCCGAAGACTGTCGCAGCCAGCGCAGCGACGAGCAGGATCCAGTCCAGATCGCGCCAGTAGGCCCCACCTTTTCGACTTGGAAGCAACTGCTGGTCAGTGGAGCCCGTTACGGCAAACATGCTCATCACTGAACTCCTGACTGCTTGCCCTTGAGCTCGACCGGTGTTCCATCGGATCGCACCTTGGGCAGTTCAGCGCGGGGCTGGCCACCCACGAGCACGCTATTGGCCGGATTCACACTGCGTCCATTCACGCCGAAGAGCCCTTCGTAGATATTGCGCACACTTGGCCCAGAGGTCTTGGACCCAGTGCCTCCCTGCGTCACCATCATCACCACGGCGTATTTCGGGTTGTTGGCCGGTGCATATGAGGCGAACCACGACGTGGAGACCTTGCTGCCCGTTACCTGAGCTGAACCGGTCTTGGATGCCACTGGGATCTGATCAAGCGGGAAGCCTTGGAACGGCGTCTCACCTGAACCACGAGACGTGACGCCGGGCAGCGCACTCTGCAAGAAGCTGACCGTGCTCTTTGGCGCGGCGACCTTGGACTTCACAATCGGGGCGAACTCTTCAACGACTTTGCCCTCAGGGCCAATCACACCCTTGATGATTCGCGGTTGATAGACGGTGCCGCCGTTTGCGATGGCCGAGTAGACCATTGCCATCTGCAATGGCGTCACTCCTGTGTCTCCCTGTCCGATCGCGGCATTCAAAGCGTCACCCTCACGCCAACGGAAACCGTCCGCACAGTTCTCTTTGTCCAACGCTGTGTAGAAGTCGGCGAGCGATGGATTGGTCTTGCGCGTTTCGGGGTAACCATCAAGAGCGTTCTGACACCAGCCGTCCTTCTTGGCATCCCAGTTCTCGGCTTTGAACAGTCGACTGGAGACGACGCCTGTTGCCTCGCCCGGAAGATCGATACCTGTCTTACTGCCAAGGCCAAAGGACTTCGCCATCGCGGCAATCGGGTCTGGTGCAGTGCGCGCAGCATCAATACCGCCGCCGTTCTTCCACAAGCGGTCAGCTATGCCGTAGAAGACTGTGTTGCAGGAGACCTCAATTGCCCGCGCCAGTGAAATCGCCCCATAGCCGCGGGACTCATAGTTGCGGAAGGTCTGGGGAGGGTTGCCGGCCTTGAACTGATTGGGACAGTCGTACTGACCTCGCAGATTGAAGCCAGCCTTGCCGGCAGCCGCGGTGCTGATCACCTTGTAGGTGGAGCCCGGAGCGAAAGTGCCCTGAATCGCATTTGACGACAGCGCCTGGGAGTCTTCAAGTGCCTGGTATTGCTTCTTTGTGACGCCACCGATCCAAATGGACGGGTCGTAGGTCGGGTAACTGGCCATGGCCAGGACGTTGCCGGTCTGCACATCGATGACCACCGCAGCACCCGACTTGCCTGGATAGCCCTGCGCCTGCGCTCGCTGCACTGCAGCAACGAGTTGCCGTTCAACCAAGGATTGCAGCCGAGCATCGATGGTGCTCACCAGATAGTTACCAGCCACTGAGTCCTTGAGGTCCAGTTGCTTGGTGACATTGCCCGAGGTATCAATGCCGAGGGAGGTGACTTCAGGCTTTCCCCGAAGAGTGGAGTCATATTGGGCCTCCAAGCCCGATCGGCCTACCACGTCAGTCCGGCGCAAGCGGTCGTACAACTCAGAGTCCCCTTGATTCTCCAGTTGTGATTCCGTCACCGGGCCGAGATAGCCCAGGATGTGAGCTGCGTTGACGCCAAAGGGCGCGGGATAGATGCGATTGGCCTGCAAGCGGGCAGCCACACCTGGGAAGTCATTTCGGCGCTCCATGATCGTCAGTGCAGTCTGGGTATCAATACCCACTGCGACTGGGACTGGCTGGTAAGTGGAGCCATTCCAGCAGGTCGGCGGCGGCTTGGCCCCTTCCGTCCCGCAGGTCAGGAGTCGATCGCTGATCTTCTCCGCGGGCACATTGAGCAGCAGCGCCAACCGGTTGATCACGCTCGCACCGTCGTCCTTGGCACGCCGAAGAGCCACCCGATCAACGGTGACTTCCAGTGCGGTGCGATTGGACACCAATGGGCGCCCGGCCTGATCCAGGATCAGGCCGCGCACAGCAGGGCGGACGATCTCGCGCACCGAGTTGTTCTCGGCCGCACTTCGAAAGAGATCACCACTGATGACCTGCAGGTACATCAAACGGGCGAACAGGGTGAGCATGAGGGACAGCACAAGGACGCCGAGCACCATGAGGCGCAGCATGGAGCGGTCACGCACCCGGTGCTCCCTTCATGAGGCAATGTTGAGCTTCGAACTGTGACTTGCTCCAGCCCCATGCGGTTCCCTCCAGGGTCATATCGCAACCTCAGGAGTAAATTTCTTCACCACCACGCCCAGGGGCATCACGACAATGGGCGCCAACAATGCCGCATACAAAGCACCAGTGAGCATCAACTCCGCGACATTGGCCCAGACCACGGTGGGCTGGCCCAGCAGCGAATCCAGCACCGCTCGCGCGAGTGTGACGCCAGCAGCGGTGCCAGCCACCAGTGCGATGATCAGTGGCACAGTGCGGTCACGGGGATTGATGGCTCGGCCAGCGAGAAATGCCGCTGCCATGAACAGCAAGGCATTGACGCCAAGGACACCAAAAGTGGAGGGCGAGAGGTCGATGAGCATCCCAGAGGCAAAGCCATAGACCACCCCCATCGCTGGGCCGTAGGCCAGAGCAACGGCTACGACGGAGACGAGGATCAGATCAGGGGTAGCGCCGGGCAGCCCGAGCCGGCTCAGAAAAGCGCTCTGAGTCATCACCGCGATGAGCAGCGTGGTCGTCAAGATGATGAGCTGCCGCAGCCACATCAGGAGACCTCGGGCGACGGGACAGGTGTGGCCGGACTCAGTGTCGGCGTTGACGTGGATTCAGACGGCGTCGGAGTCGGAGTCGGCGCGACAGTGGGGGTCACATCGGGACGCGCTGGCAGGACCGAATCGCGCGGATCTGTCCGTGGTGGGCGTATCACCACACCGACGATGGTCAGCGAAGAAAGATCAGCAAAGGGCGAAATGGTCGCTACCCGGGTGAGCTGTCCGGCGGTGCCGCGTACTTCGATCACCTGTCCGATAGGGATACCGGGGGCATAGGGCTTGCCGTTCTTGGACCCGAAGGTCACCAGGGCTTCAGCCGCTTTCACGTCGGCGAGCGGATTCAACATCTGGAATTCCAGGGAATTCAGGTCGCCAGTGCCCGACAGGATGCCGACTTCTTCACTGCCTGCAATGCGCGCGCCGACCGAAACCGAAGGGTCAACGATCAGCACGACTGTTGAAGTAGTGCGATATACCGCAGATACTCGACCAACGAGCCCATCAGCATTGATCACTGACATATCGCGCTCGATGCCGTCTTGAGTTCCAATGTCGATTGTCACAGTCCAACTGAACTCTTGGACTGGTCCCACGGCGATGACCTCTGCTGGAACGATGCGATAGCGACCGGCGCCGGCAACCTTGAGCAGACCGTCTAGCGCATCCGCCCGGGCTCGGTCTTCGGCAGCCCGGCGTACCAGCCCGCGCAGTGAGCTGTTCTCGGCTTCCAGGGCCGCGATGGCCTCGCGCTGATCGCCCCAGGTTGCCCACCAGCTGCCGATGCCAAGAATGGGTGAAAATACTGTGGCACCAGCACGTTCGACTCCGCCAAGTGCAGTGCCGACAACAGATCGAAACGTGGCAAAGGGGCCTTTGCCACCGCGCAGATCAAGGATCGCAAAGGTCAGCGTGATGACCACCAGGATCGCAATGACCACCCTGGCGCGGCGCTGCAACATGTGAATAAACGGCAGGTCTGAAGACCAGCCGCCCTATCGCCGAGGCTCGGAGACGAGGACTGCCTGAAGTGCGTCGAACTCCTCGACGCACTTGCCAGATCCGAGCGCAACACAGTCCAAAGGACGATCCGCGATCAGAATCGGCATGCCTGTTTCGTGGCGCAGCCGCTCATCGAGTCCGCGCAGGAGCGCTCCGCCACCGGTGAGCACGATTCCGCGATCCATGATGTCGCCGGAAAGCTCTGGAGGGGTGCGATCAAGAGTGGCCTTGACTGCCGCGACGATCGCGTTGACGGGCTCGTCGATGGCACGGCGGATTTCTTCGGCTGAGACAACGATCGTGCGCGGCAATCCAGTGATGAGATCGCGGCCGCGAATCTCGGCATGCGGCTCGTCTGGCATCGGGAAGGCCGAGCCGATGGCAACCTTGATTTCCTCTGCAGTGCGCTCGCCGAGCATCAGTGAATACTCACGCTTGACGTACTGGATGATCGCGTTGTCGAGCTCATCGCCACCGACCCGGACTGAGAGGCTGGTGACAATGCCGCCCAAGGAGATGACAGCAACTTCAGACGTGCCACCGCCGATGTCCACAACCATGTTGCCGGTGGGTTCATGCACCGGGAGCCCGGCGCCAATCGCGGCTGCCATTGGCTCTTCGATGATGAATACCTTGCGGGCCCCAGCCGCGTAGCCAGCATCCTTCACCGCGCGCTGCTCAACGCCGGTGATGCCTGAAGGAACACAGATGATCAGGCGTGGCTTGGCTAGGTGTCTGCGCTTGTGGACCTTCTGGATGAAGTAGCGCAGCATGCGCTCGGTGGTGTCGAAGTCAGCAATCACGCCATCCTTGAGCGGGCGGATGGCCACAATGTTGCCTGGGGTGCGGCCGATCATGCGCTTGGCTTCAGACCCCACTGCCAAAATGCCACCGGTGTTGTTGTTGATTGCTACAACCGAGGGCTCGTTGAGGACAATGCCGCGACCACGCACATAGACCAATGTGTTTGCCGTACCCAGATCGACGGCCATGTCGCGGCCAACGAATGAGGACGAAGCATTAGCCATAGGGGAAGTGGCCTTCCTGATCGGGGGTCCTCATCTTACGTCCCCGACGAGTGCTGCTTAGCCTGCGATACGGGCGGCTCGGGCCAACTCAAGTTCACGGAGGTGATTTTCCAGCCGCGTGGCGACCTCAGCAGAGGCCGCCAGCCCAAAGGCAGCCGTAGTGACTGCGCCCAGATCAGCGCGGTAATCATGTCCGATACTTTCGAATTGTCCGGGTTGTACGTTGGTGGCGAACAGCACATCAACCAGCACCTGCGCCCAGGTGATGCCTGGTTTCCAGGTCATGGATTGCGGGATATTGCGGCCGCGTGGAGCATGCGGATCCAGCCAGAATGGCCGCTTGGCGATCAGGTCACCCCGGAACCGCACCACCGGATCACCGTCGTGCTCAAGGAACCAGACGCGGGCTCTTTCGGTGCCACGATCAAGCGGCACCTGCTCGGCTCGATCCATCGTCACTGAGGAAGCGGCACAGCGAGCATGGAATTCATCGGCCGTCCGGCTGCCCGGCGTTCCAACCCAGAGTGCATTGGCGATGCCGTAGGCATCAAGATCAGCCAGCCCACCTGGCACCGCGGCCTCTTGGACTCCCGCCCCCAGGCTCTCGCCGTACATCAACAGGATCGGCGGGGTGGCGCGATCTGCAAGCTCGGCCACAATCGCATCGAGCAACTCCCGCTGGGTTTGAGCTGCGTCCTTGCGCTTGCCCAGCGACAAGAAGGACGGCAACAGTCCAAAACCGATGGCCACTGCTGCGCAGTCTCCGCGCGTGAGGATTTCCAGTACGTCGACCGGCGAGGAGTTGGCGTAGCCGGTACCCGCAGGTGACTGGATCAGCAGGTACTTGCGATCAAATGCTCCGGTGCGCCGCAGCTCTGACATTGCCAGACGCACGCGCTCGGCAATCGTCGGTGCCGATTCAACGCCGACGAATACGCGGATGGGTTCGGCAAGCATCGGCTGGCCGGTCACCGCTATCACGTCCCCAGGGGTCGTGACCTGCCCGACGTAGCGCGCGCCTTCACGGCCCAACTGTTGCAGCGCAATGCCTGAGGCCGCCGAGCCAGTGACGAAACTGGAGGTAGGCGGCGTGGCAAAGCCCGGATCCAGTTCGCGACTGTTCTGCTGGAGTCCCGCCAGAAGTGTGCGCGCAATCGATGGTCCGGCGACTGCTTTCACAGCCGCAATCCCAGCCACCCCGACCAGCACCAGGGGGATCCGCTTGGGGTGTCGAACTGCCCCGATCAGCAGATCGGTTTTGACTGCGGCGACCGTGCCGGCCAACAGGCCAAGCCCGGGAGCAAAGGCTGCATCGATCTTGGCCGGCCAGGGAACCAGAGTCTGTCCGCGCGCGGCCACGCCCACCACTCCCCCCACTGCCAGGCCAACAGCAAGCCCAAGGGTGCGAGCGCGCATCGCTAGAGGCCGGGGAAGAAGAGCTCGATTTCGCGAGCTGCCGACTCCGGTGAGTCAGATCCGTGAGTCACGTTCTGTTGGGTTTCGGAGGCAAGATCGCCGCGAATCGTTCCCGGAGCAGCATTGGCGGGATTGGTGGCGCCCATCATTGCTCGCCACGAGGTAATCACGCTTGTGCCTTCAACCACAGCAGCTACCAGTGGTGCACTGGTGATGAAAGCAACCAGGTCTTTGAAGAAGGGCTTATCGGCATGCTCGGCGTAGTGCGCCTCTGCGACTGAAGCCGGAAGGGTGCGCAACTCAAGCGCGACGATCGTGAAGCCCTTGCGTTCGATGCGGGCCAGAACTTCACCGACCAGCCCGCGGGCAACCCCGTCGGGCTTGATCAGCACCAATGTGCGCTCAGTCATCCTGCTCCTTATGTCACCTGTGGAACGGTCAGCCTAGCGGTGGCTCCGCTCCCCCGTGCTGCGCCTTGATCGCATCAACGCGACTGCCCTGCTGAATGGCGACGTACCAAAGGATGAGGAAAACCCCGCCGACAATGAACATTGCAGGTGCCAGAAAGCCAATGGCCAGGACCGGGATCTGCAACAGCCAACCCAAGGTCAGACCCCAACTTCGACGCAGGGTTCCAACAGCCAGGAAGAGCAGCACGGTCAGGAGCAGGCCCAAGGCCACCACCAGGGCAGTGTTCTGGACGGTGCCATTTGTGGCCACCACAGGGATGGCCAGAAAGACTGCGATCGCCTCCAGACTCAGCACAGCTGAGCAGAGGATCTTCATAGGTGCCGCCGGCCGCGCTGCATCATCTGCTTGACCTCACCCACCAGCACTATCGACCCGGTCACGAGCACACCACCGCCACCATATTCCGAATCTGCCTCAGCCAAGGTCACCGCTTCGTCGATTGCATCCGCAACCACCCGCTTCAAGATCACACGGTCATCACCGAACACGCGCACGGCGACTTCGTACAGAGTTTCTGCCGAGAGCGCTCGCGGCGAGGCCGGCTCAGTCACCACGACCGTGGAGACGATTGCTTCCAGCGCGATCAGGAACCCGAGCGGGTCTTTGTCGGCCAGTACACCAATCACTGCAACCAGGGTGCCGAACTCGAAGGAATCCTCAAGAGCATGAGCAAGTGCGACTGCCCCAGCCGGGTTGTGTGCAGCATCGATCAGCACCGTCGGGCTCCGGCGCACAATCTCCAAGCGGCCCGGCGATGAGGCTTGATCGAAACCTGCTCGAATCACGTCATCGTCAACTGGCGGCTTGCCCGCTCCCATGAATGCCTCAACAGCAGCCAGGGCCAGTGCTGCGTTGCGCGCCTGATGCTCGCCGAAGAGCGGAAGGAACACCTCATCAATGCGTCCACCTATGCCTTGCAGGCTGAGCATCTGCCCGCCCACGGCAATGACTCGATTCATCAGGCCAAAATCGACGCCCTCGCGAATCGCTATCGCGCCAACCTCCTCGATGCGCTTGGCGATGACCGCAGTTGCCTCTTCATCCTGTGCAGAAACGACGGCGAATGCTCCGGGCTTGATGATCCCGGCCTTTTCATTGGCGATCTCGGTGATCGTGTCGCCCAGATACTGTTGATGATCCAATGAGATGGTGCTGATCACGGCCACCTGTCCGTGGGCAACATTCGTGGCGTCCCAGGCACCACCCATGCCGACCTCAATCACTGCCACATCGACTGGGGCATCAGCGAAGGTGGCGAAGGCAAGCGCGGTCATGACCTCAAAGAAGGACATCGCTGGGCCACCATCGGCCCGCGAATTCGCATCAACCAAGTCGACATAGGGCGACAGATCGCGCCACGTCTCCAGGAAGCGCTCCTTGCTCACCGGCTCGCCATCCAGGCAGATGCGCTCGCGCGGATCAACCAGGTGCGGCGAGGTGAACAAGCCTGTACGCAGACCATATGAGCGCAGTAGCACTTCGATCATGCGAGCAGTGGACGTCTTGCCGTTTGTGCCAGTGACGTGAATGACGGGATAGGCCGCCTGCGGATCACCCAGCAAGGTCATGATCGACGCGATTCGAGAAAGCGAGGGCTCAAGCTGGCTTTCGGGCCAGCGGTTCAGCAGGTTCTGCCAGACCTCATTGAGCTCGGCATCCTCAGATGCTGGAGTTGTGGCCACGACGCAGCAGTCTAGGGAGCATCAAGGCCTCCATAAGATGGACCACCATGACCGGCCCACGCACCCCTTTCAAAGCAACGATGCCCGAAAAGCCAACTCTGGACGGTATCGAGGATCGTTGGGCAGCCTCGTGGGATGAGCAGGGCAGCTACCTGTTTGATCGCACCAAGACTCGCGATCAGGTCTTTTCCATCGATACGCCTCCCCCGACCGTCAGCGGATCGCTGCACGTGGGCCACGTCTTCTCCTATACCCACACCGACTGCATGGCGCGCTACAAGAGGATGCGCGGCTTTGAGGTGTTCTACCCCATGGGTTGGGACGACAACGGACTGCCCACCGAGCGTCGCGTCCAGAACTTCTACGGAGTCCGCTGCGATCCGAGCCTTCCGTACATCCCGGACTTTGTTCCACCTGCCGAGCCAGACGCCAAACAGCAGATTCCCATCAGTCGACGCAACTTCATTGAATTGTGTGAGCAGCTCACCGTCGAGGACGAAGTGGTCTTCGAGCATCTGTGGCGCCGACTTGGCTTGTCCATTGACTGGTCGCAGACCTACCAGACCATCGGCTCCAATTCACAGCGCGTGAGCCAACTTGCCTTCCTGCGCAATCTCAAGCGCGGGGAGGCCTATCAAGCCGAAGCGCCGACTCTCTGGGATGTCACCTTCCGCACCGCAGTGGCACAAGCCGAACTCGAGGATCGCGAGCGGCCAGGTGCTTATCACCGCATTGGATTTGCGACCACGGCTGACCCGGGAAGCAAAGTCTTCATTGAGACCACTCGCCCTGAGCTGCTCGCCGCTTGCGTGGCCTTAGTAGCCCACCCCGACGACGAGCGCTACCAGCCTCTTTTCGGTTCAACGGTCACCACACCACTGTTCGGTGTTGACGTTCCCGTGGTGGCGCATGGCCTTGCCGATCCCGAAAAGGGCTCGGGCATCGCAATGGTCTGCACCTTCGGCGACCTCACCGACGTGATCTGGTGGCGTGAACTGCAGCTGTTGACCCGACCAGTCATTGGCTGGGACGGACGCATCATCGCCGACACTCCTGACTGGATCACAGACGATTCAGCCAAGGAGCACTACGCAGCCATCGCCGGCGCCACAAGTCACACGGCGAAAGAACGAGTCGTGGCCATGCTGCGCGAGGGCGACCATCTGGTTGGCGAGCCCCGCGAGATCACTCATCCAGTGAAGTTCTTTGAAAAGGGCGACAAGCCGCTTGAGATCGTGACGACCCGACAGTGGTACATCGCCAACGGTGGTCGCGATGTTGAATTGCGCGAAGAACTACTGAAGCGTGGCAGCGAATTGCAATGGCATCCGGCGCATATGAAGGTGCGCTACGAGAACTGGGTCGAAGGGCTCAATGGCGATTGGCTCATCTCGCGCCAACGATTCTTCGGAGTGCCAATTCCGCTGTGGTACCGCATTGACGACGAAGGCAACCCGAACTACGACGAGGTTCTGATCCCAGAAGAGTCTTTGCTGCCCTTGGATCCCAGCACCGACGCCCCCGCCGGATACACCAATGACCAACGCGATCAGCCCGGCGGCTTCATCGGCGATCCCGATGTGATGGACACCTGGGCAACGTCAAGTCTGACCCCTCAGATTGCCGGGGGCTGGGAGCGAGACCCCGATCTCTGGAGCCGCGTTTCGCCCATGGACGTGCGGCCACAAGCGCACGAGATCATCCGGACCTGGCTGTTCAGCACCGTTGTGCGCAGCCACCTCGAGGACAATCGCCTGCCCTTCAGACATGCCGCCATCTCAGGATGGATCCTGGACCCGGACCGAAAGAAGATGAGCAAGTCCAAGGGCAATGTCGTAACCCCGATGGGCCTACTGGACGAGTACAGCGCTGATGCAGTGCGCTATTGGGCCGCCTCGGGCCGCCCCGGCACTGATACAGCCTTCGATGTTGGTCAGATGAAGATCGGGCGTCGCCTCGCAATCAAGATTCTCAATGCGAGCAAATTCGTCCTTGGCTTTGATGCCGGCTTCAACGATGCAGCGATCACTGCAGACCTGGATCGCGCTCTCCTGGCTCAATTGGCTGGAGTCGTCGAACAGGCAACTGCGGCATTTGAGGACTACAACTACGCACGAGCTCTTGAGTTGACTGAGTCCTTCTTCTGGAACTTCACGGATGACTACGTCGAGTTGGTCAAAGAACGTGCGTACGGCGGCCAAGGCGAAGAAGCTGCCGCATCGGCCAAGGCGACCCTGGCCGTGACTCTTGATGCCATTCTCAAACTCTTCGCACCCTTCCTGCCCTTCGTCACCGAAGAGGTGTGGAGTTGGTGGCAAGAAGGCTCAATCCATCGATCAACATGGCCCGATGCCAGCCATTTGCATTCCCTCGCGCATGGCGCCGACCCAGCCCTCATCAGTGAAATTGCCAATGCACTCTCGCAGGTGCGCAAGGCGAAGTCTGAGGCGAAGGTCAGTATGCGCGCTGTCGTGGAGTCGGCGAATATCTCTGCTTCGGAGAATCAGTTGGCTCGCCTGCAAGGTGCCGTTGCAGATTTCAAGGCCGCTGGATCCATCGGCGAACTCACGTTCAGCACCGGTGAGAGCATCGAAGTAGAAGTCGTGCTCGCACCGATCAGCGTTTGAATTGCGACACAGCACGGACACCTTCTCAACGCTTTTCGCAATACGCTCAAAGAGCCTTTGAATCAAAAGTGGATTCGGCGTTTGCGCTTACCGCGCAACGGTGATTTGCACTCTGAGTGAGCGGAGTAGTCATGTCCTTATGGATCGTTCTTCTGATCGCAGCAGTAATTATCGCCATCCTTGGCTTTGCGACTGTTGCAAAGTGGTTGTTCATCTTGGCAGTCATTGTCTTGGTGATCGGACTCGTTGGACTTGTCACGGGAAAGAGTCGCTCCCGACTGTGATTGCGACAGGATAGAGAAGCCTCTTCCATCGAATCGCGTCGAACATACCCCTACGCTGCAAAGAGATCGTACTGAAAACACATGTCGATCAGAACTTATACAACTCGCATGAAGTGAGACAGATATGACTACATCTCGAGTAAAGAAGCTTGCAGCAGTTGCTGCACTTGCAGCCATCCCAGCCTTCGGTCTCATTGGAACTTCTCCTGCCAGTGCTGCGCCAGCTGGCTATCTCCAACAAGTGGGCGTGCCTGCCATTGGTGGATGTGCTGCCGTCTCGGAGCCCAGCCTCAATCTGGCCGGAGTCGCCTACGGCGGCTGGGGCTTGAGTTGGGCGCGATGGATCAACAACGGCGCTGGTGGCCCGGTCTGCTCCAGAGTGCTGGTACACGATGCGTCCGCAGCTGATTGGTACGCACAATAAGGGCCAACAACTGCACCTTGAAGGTGGTGTCGACAACTGCAATCCAGTTGTCGATGCCACCTTCTTTTGACTGCCTCACAAGGATTCAGAATTGACCGCTGGACAGGGATTCCAATGACCCGAGCGAATCCAGCGACGGTACGTCGATTTGCTGCGGCTGATCGTCCACAGGCACTCCACAGCTGGCTAGCGCCGATGACAGGAGGAGACCGGTCAGAACAGCACCAATCAGGCGTGGCCCTCTCGTCATATCGAAACTTCGTGAGTCGGGAATTGCGCAATAAAGCGCGCACCGCCTTCAGGCGAACTGGTGATAACGATGTCCCCACCAATGTTGATGGCCTGATCGCGCGCAATTGCCAAACCAAGGCCTGCACCTTCCCTGCTGGAGTTGCCAACTCCACGGTGAAATGGTTCAAACACTCGTTCTCTCAGTTCTTCAGGCACCCCTGGCCCGGCGTCGTCAACCAACACCTGAGCAGAGTCGAACTGGGCGAGGACCTGTACTCGGACGACTCCGCCGCCATGAGTCCGCGCGTTCTCCATCAGATTTCCGACAACTCGCTCCACCCGACGAGCATCCGTGCGGATTGTGGCGTCATCTCCTTGAACCAAGGCTTCGTCAAAGCCACGCTGAATAGCGCTGTCTACGCATAGTTGTCGTATGTTCACGCTCTCCCACTGAGGTGGAGTCTCCGGATTGATCCGACTGATTTCAAGCAGATCGAGCAGTACTTGTGACAGGCGGCGCACTTGCTGAGCCAGCACCGTCACCAGTCCAGCTTCGCGCGCTGGCAGTTCGGCACTGCGAGTCTCCAAGAGCTCCGCAGTACCCAGCACTGAAGTGACAGGTGATCTCAACTCATGACTGACGTTGGCACTGAATCGCTGCTCGCGCGCGAGCCGCGACTCCAAGGCGTCAGCAACACTGTTGAACGTGACTGCAAGCGGATCCAGGTCCGGATCGCCAGTGAGTTGCACGCGTGCACCCAATTCTCCGGCGGCAAGCTTGTGGGCGCCGTCGGCCAATTGCCGAACGGGCCTCAAGAGATAGTTGACGAAATACAGACCCAGCAGTGCGCCCAGAACTGTGGACACGATGATGATCGCCAGGATGAGCCAAGCACCGCGCTTCAGGCCTGAATCAAGTTCATAGAACGAGAAGACCTCGACGTAGGTCGCACCCGACAGGTCAGTTGCAACCGCCAGGTAGGGCTGTCCTTGATATCCGAATCGCTGCTTGGCTCCGCCCCCATCTGATGCGGCAAGCAGGAGCGCGGGCGGCAGGGCTGAAGCCGGCACTGGACTTTGCGAGCCGACCCAGGTCTTGGCATCAACGGAGTACATCTGCTGCGAAACCCTGCTGCCTACGAGCGGAAGTTCTGCAATCGCCTGCTCCGCTGAACTTCCCTTGCTGTTGATGGAATAGCTCACTGCTTGCGCATCAAGCAACGCGCGGGTCTGCGCCACGCTCTCTCTGGCAAGCATGAGGTAGTTGCGAGCGAATTGGTACGAGGCAATGCAGAGCACCGTGGAGATTCCCAAGGCCAAAATAGCGAATGAGATAGCAACGCGTGTGCGAAGCCGAGGGGATCGACGCATGCTGTTAGACAGCCATGCGGTATCCAAAACCGCGCACAGTCAACAAGATTTCAGGATTCGCCTGATCCTTCTCAATCTTGCTACGAAGGCGATAGATCAGGTTGTCAACGATTCGCCCGTCGCCAGCATTGCCATAACCCCACACCTTGCGCAGAAGATAGTCGCGACTCAGCACTTTGCCGTGCGCGCTGATGAGCTCGGAGAGAACGAAGAATTCAATGCGCGAGACTGCGACGTGTTCACCGTCCTTCAGAACCTCTGCTGTATCGGGTCGCAATTCAATGGGGCCGCAGGTGAGAACATCCGGAACGACCTCAAGCGGCAGGGTCTTCCTGAATTGAGTTCGCACTCGGGCCATGAGCTCTTTAGCCACGAAAGGCTTCGTCACATAGTCGTCGGCCCCCGCTTCAAGCCCAACAACGACGTCGTGACTGTCGGTGTTCGCCGTCACAATGATGATTGGCATTTGGCTGTCGGAGCGCACCTTTCGCACCAGGTCCAAGCCGTGCATTCCCGGCAAGCGCATGTCCACAATCATCACGTCTGGCGGTTGCTTCTCAAGAATCACCAACGCGCTCTCGGCATCCGCAGCTTCAATCACATTAAAGCCGCCCTCCTCCAAATTCATCCGGAGAACCAGGCGAATCGCGTCATCATCTTCAACAACGAGCACTGATCGCAACATGCGAACATTCAATACCGAATCGCTCATGGCTGCCACTCTATGACTTCACAACGCGCAAATAGGAGTTGCGTGCGACGGCCTTGGGACACACTTGCGATCTTCTGCTTCGTTTTGCGCGGAATTCCGAGCAACAATTGACACTTGCGCATTCCGAAGGATTGATCAGAGAGGCGCTGACTCCTGCATGGATGACACCGAACTTGGTGAGGTGAGGACTATCCAACAGCCGTGGGGCAAGGAAGAGATCTTCGCGAACGTCGAGGGACAATTCGTCGGCAAGGTGCTGCACCTGCGGGCCGGGCAACGACTAGCACTCCAAATGCACACAGCTGCTGAGGAAGTTGTGTCACTCATGTCTGGCGCTGTACTGCTTGAGATAGGCGACGACGCGGATTCATTGCGGCGAACTGACATGAGCCCAGGCCAGACGATTCATATCCATCCTGGAACGATGCTCCGTCTTTCTGCCGCGGTCGATTCAATGCTGCTTGAAGTGCCTCATTCTGCGCCACCCCAATAGCAGCAATAGGCGCAACTCATGAGAATCATTGCGACGGTACTGCGACGTGCGCGCGTGCCGCGTGAGGCCATCGATGCGCCATCCTCTGGCTAGAGCAAAGGCGAGGAGTCACACATGCACCAGCAACTGGTCCAGCCAGGCGCGGTACCGGCATTGCACATCAACCCCATCCTGGGCATTGCAAATGATCAGTCACAGCCCTCATGACACGGCCTGTGCTGCTGATTGACGCAAATCCACAGTCTCGAAGGATGTTGGCCTCCTCATTCGCAAGGCTCGGTGTGCCGCTCCAGACATATCCGAGCATTGACTCCATCGCCGATACGCAGACCTTGTTCGACCTTGTGGCTATTGGACCGGGATCATCTGAGGACAAGTCAGTCGTGAACCTCGTTCGTAGAGTTGATGCTTCTGTATGCATGCCAATCCTGATGATCGGAACGATCCCGGTGGACGAGGGCATACGTACGGCATTGACTCTGGGAGCTGACGACTACCTCGCATTCCCATTGAAGAGCGACGTGCTTCGCGCAAGGACGGAAAGTTTGCTCGCAGCGCGGGCCAGGAGCGAGTTCGCCTTGGTGCGAGCCTCCGAACGCGCTGCTCACCTTGAGCTGGCTTTGGCCACGAACCGTTCAATCGGCATCGCACTGGGAATCCTGATGGCCACCCAGAAGGTCACATCCGAGGAAGCATTCTCGCGATTGAAGGCCGTAAGTCAGCGATCCAATCGCAAGTTGCGGGCGATAGCTGACGATGTGATCTATACGGGAGCCTTGACCGAATCTGGCTGACGCCGAATCCGTGCAGGTTCACGATTCGTGCAAAAGATCGCTATTGCGACGAACTTGCGGTCATTGCCAGACCCACATTGTGGGACAGATGCGACAACATGGATTGACACCGAAAAGCCTGTCCAGCACCGGCCAGACGCTACTCAGAGGATGGTGATGACATCAACACTGATCTGGACCCCCTCGAAGCATGGCAGCGCGAAATTGACGAATTGCGATTCACGGTCGATCTCCCACTCATCGCGGAACCGGCAGCGCTTCGGGCCGTGAATGCTCGCATCACCAAATACATGAGGCATTTCGCGCGCTATCGCGGCCTGGTTCAAAGCGTCTCTGGTTTCACAGAAGTCGAAGGTCATGAACAACTGCGTGACGCAATTGCTGCGATAGGCCGGGAGATTCAATCCCCACCCCCCCAGCGCCTGCAGCTGAAACTCAGAATGGAAACACTGTCAAGTCTGGTTCGTCTGGAACTCCAACGTGAGCACGAGTTCGTGGAGATGCTCGCCATACATCTGAATGCCCCACAGATCAATGCCTTCAGCGCCGAACTGCAAAGCGTGATGAAGTCAGAGGAACGCGGGTCTGCTTCAGATGGAGACGCGTCGAGGACTGCTGCGACCAGCAAGGTCGAACCCAAGGTCGCCCGCTCGGTTGGGGCCGTTATCGAAAGAAGTGAGCCAAATGATGAGCCAATCTGACGCCGTTAATCCAATGGATTCCGAGCATTTGGTAGCCAAGGCCTTGGCTGCAGATCCTCCCCTGATATTCAGCGCCTTAATGTTGGCTATCGGTGTCGCAATAGCGATCAGGGCCATTGTGCAGATACGCAGTCATCCCAAGCGCACATTCTTGAAACCGTGGAAGGGATTCAGACATGCCTGATGCACCGAAGGACCACGAGGATCTCCCTCGCGAGAAGGAACTCCAGGAGCCATCTGAGGACATGCCTGATATTGGTGGCGCTCAGCCCAGCACGCCGACAGATCAGCCGATTGTTGATTCCAAGAAAAGTCAGTAACTCACCAAGAGGCAAGGATTCCTGCCCGCAGGACTTTCAGCAGTTGCTGACCACTGGTCGGACCTCGCGCTGATAAATATCCACCCTCGCGTATGCGGATGAAGCAGCGCATATCGAAATTCTGGCTGCTGCTTGAGACTGATCCGCGACGGATCTTCCATTGCGCGCAGCGGCCTCTAGTACGAAAATTGTGTTAGCCAAAGGAGGATGTATGTCCATCGTGGTGACGTGCACATGTGGGGCACAGCTTGAAGCCGCAAGCGCAGATTCATTGCTTGATGATGCATACCAGCACATCGAGGAATCACATCAGAATGTACCTGAGTCGATCAATCAGACCAGCGTTGTTGACTTGATGAGAAGCGCCACCAATGCCTAGCTTTCCCTAGTCATTGGCGATCATGTTCACGAATGGCGAGTTGTCGCACGCCCGCAAACTGCTTCAGGACCCACGACGAGGTGAGTCCTGAAGCAGAGCGCTATCAGACGCGAGGGTCGCGGGTTTGCACAGGTGCAACTGGCTGGGCGACCGCGACGGCGTCTCCGCGATGAATACCACCCCAGGTGGACCAGAAGATGATCGACAGGACCAGACCAACCCCACCTACGATCATGAGTACAACGCCGGCGACGCCGATGTTGAATCCGCTTGCATCGGCTGTCACGGCAAACTTCATGACCGCTCCGATAGCAATGATTAACAGGCTGATTCCAATTCCCATGAGAATTTCCTTTCAACAGGACTCCCTGCGAATTTCAGGAGATTCGTCGAAAGTAACAACCACACCTATCGAAAGAAATGCCTGACACAAGCCGCGATTCCCCTGCGAGGCAACTGCGACACGGCAGTTGATTTCACGACCGGAATCCCTGCCGTCATCTCAATTGACATTACGACAGAGCAAGCTGCCCGAATCCCCTGAGCTCAGCAGATTCAATCGCGCTTGACGGCGTCGCGCACCTTGTCCACTACTTCTTCAGCAGTTTCTTCCACGCTCTTCAGTGCTTCTTTGGCTTTGCCCGAGGCTTGATCCGCACGACCTTCATTCTTCAAATCTTCATTGTCAGTGAGGTCTCCAACGGCCTTCTTTACGCGACCCTTTGCTTCATCCGGGTTGATTGCCATGATGCACGCCTTCTCTTGTAAATGTGACTCTTCAGTATCTTGGCGCATGCGCCTCAAATCGACCCCGCTCGAGTCGCACCTCTGTCGCACCTCCCTGTCAAAGGAGCAGCGCCGGATCTAGCTGGTCGGTGGCGACCAGGTCTTGTTCAGCACTCGATGCACCATCGGGACAAATACTTCGATCGGCTCATTGGCGTAGTCCGGATCAAAGGAAACTTCGTCGTATAACGCACAGAACTCTGCCGTCTGGTCGAAATACAGACTGTCGCGATATTTATCGCGCCCATTGGGATCAACACCAACACTCGTGCCATAGAAGTAGGTCTGGAACAACGGATGGTGTTCGAGCATCCAATGATTGGACACACTGATGAAGGGCTTGAGAATCGCGGCGATGACATCACCATGGTTCAGGGGCCCCAAAGTCTCTGAGATGTCATGCAGCAGTGCGACAACGACGTACTCCTCGTCGCGACCGTCGCGCATCGCACGAGTTGCTGCTTGCAGGCTGTGCACCTTGCGATCAACGGGATATGCCTCGTCGCCACCCAGCAGATCAAGCATGCTCAAAAGCAAATCGGGCAGCTTTTGAAGATTCTGCTGATGAACCTCACGCAAGACTTCGAAGTCTGCCGGCGTCATGTCATCCATGCGGTGGAACTGCATGTGGCCGCTGACCGTTACATCCGGCTCAAGTTCAACTGACTCCTGCACTCTCCCAGCGTACTTGTGGCGCGGGCGAATTCAGCTGTCGAAGTCCGAGAGCTGGCGCAACAGACCGATCTGCACCGACGAAGCCGAGGATTCATGGATCTCCGGGGTGAGCGGCGTCGCAGGAGCAACGGCGTCCGAGCTGGCCGGTTCGACATCTCTCAACTCCGGCGCATAGAGCCACACGAGATCCATCACCTCACGGCTTTCAGCGTCTATGGCCGACTGCGCCTCATGAAGCTCAGGTGCGATCTCAGGCAGGCTGCTGGAGGAGGCAGCAGCAGCAAACCAACCGGGTGTATTCGCACTGGCCATGATCAGCCGATGCTCGCGTGCTTGCTCGGCCATGGCATCCAAGGACACGGGTTGCTGCAAGGCGAATACCGCAAAGGCAACATCAGCAAGTTCGGACATGGCACACCAGCTTTCATCGATCAGCGCTTGTACGACATCTGGCGTCGCTCAGTCTCGGGATCGAACTTCTCGTAAACCGGCTGTCCGGTTTCGTCCAACGCCGACGGAACCTCGGGGCCCTCCCATGGCGCGAACAGCGCATTGGGCAGACACGAGACCGCAAGTTCGTGGTAACCGGGACCGACCAAGGGATGGTCAAGCAACTCGTGCATGCGATTGAGATTCGTGGCGGTGAGCACATCACGAGTCGCCAGTGGAATCACCCCGACAACTGGCATGCCCAATCCGGCGGCCAGCACCTGCTCCTGCTCCATGCCGACATTGGCTGCTGATTGATTGACGATGATCCCCAACTTCTCGCGTGGGATTCCCAAACCGGATTCATCGATGGGTGCGGTGATCTCGCGCAAGGCGCGCGCCATTCCTTGTACCGCTGTCGATGCGAGGTTGGTGACGAAGAGGATCTCGTCAGCCTCGACAAGTGCCACCTTTGCAATCAAGGGCTCCAAGTACTGGACGCTGGTGTCCATGACGATGACGTCATACATGCGTTGCAGGCTGCGCACGATTGCACGGTAGAAGTCCGGGCCGACGGTATCCGCTGTGCGAGGGCGAATGGGGGCAAGCAGGCAGTCGATGCCCAAGGCCTCGGCCCGCACAAGATTGCGCCGAATGCTCGCCTCATCCCAGACCGGCTGCACTCGGATATTCAGTGCCGTCGGCATGAAGCGACCGATGAGTGATGCCACTTGGCCATCGCGCGTGTCCAGATCCACGATGCACACTGACAATGGCCTGCCTGCGCGCATTGAGGCTCGAGCGATCGAAGCAGCCAGCATGATCGACGCCGTTGACTTGCCCGAGCCACCCTTGCTCGACGTCACGGTGATGGTCATCTGACCTTCTAGGCGCGGTCGATCCAGGAGCTCGCGCGATGCAGAAGGAGGCAGTTCGTCGACCAGGTCGACCGTAGCAAACGGGGCAGGGGCGCCACCGATCGGCGGAAGTTCAGGCATGCGAAGTCGGATGAATTCAGCGGCAGCAGGCGCGGGTGCGCTTGACTGTCCGAGCATCACATCGATCTCAGATGGCAGGCTCTCAGGGAATTGCACAAGATCCCGCGTGCGATCGGCGATTTCCTCAAGCACCGCGCGCGCTCCAAGTTCAAGATCGAGTATGCCCACCGCAAGACTGCCCGGTTCAACCCCGCGGGCTGAGGCCTCCGCATCAATGCGGGCCAGCAATGCGGCCCTAGCTGCCGCCCCAGAACTCGCGACAAACACCCTGGCACCGGCTTGCGCCATGGTGACAATGGCGAGCGCGGTGTCACGCGTCTCTGCTGGAGCGTGTGCGCTGCCTTCGGCGAGTGAATCAGAGAACACCAGAATGCGGGACTGCGCATTCAGTTGACCCGAGGACAGACCAGACCACATCTGGGACACGCTCTCCTGCCGCGGCTCGATATGCCATTGGGCACCAGCTGCGACGAGCAGGGCATGAACGTTCGGCTCCGCAACGACAATCACACTCACAAGACGACCCGCGTTCATGCCGAACTCGCAGTTTTGCCAGCAGGACCGAACAAAATGAAGTTCTCCCGAGTCCCCTCATCTGCGACGAATTCCTGCGGGCTGTCAGCATCAGCGCCCTGTGCCTCCAGCGCGGTTTGATCCTTGTCATGAGTGTCATCGACACCTGCAAAGATCCGGATCCCCGCCAAGAGCGAATCCGAGACCTCAGGCTGGCCCGTCGCATCACGATCGCTCAGGAAGCCAACTTCAGCATCCTCCAGTGGAGATTCTTCAAGTCGAATTCGCATCACGGCCTGATCAACTCTGCTGAACATCGAGACGACAACATCTGGTCGCTCACTCATAGCCCTGCCCTCCCGCGCCCTGGAAGTTGGACGCGTCCTCCACGTCCGTCCTCACCTGCTCCAAAGAGACCAGCCATGCCTGTGTATCGGACTGAAGATCCAAAGAAGTGATCGGAACCTCTACCGGGACCCAGCTATGCCGATGCCAGGCGATCAACCAAGCACGCTTCTCCTGATCGGCCAAGCCGGCTTGCGCCTCCCTATGGAGGGCAGCGCCTTCTATGACGCGCGCTTTGGTGCTCAGACGCACGGAGCGCGGACGACCAGGAGTCGGTTCGACTTCGATCACCACGGTGTGAAAGAGATGCTCTTCGTGCTCATCGCCTGAACCCACTGGCAGCAGGGACGCGATGCGTCCCAGCCCTGACCGCATGAGAACAGAACGCCCATCGGCATCGTCCTCAACCCAGCCAAGCATTCACGCCCCCTCGAATAAGGTATCGGCCCCAAGCATGCGTCACAGTCCCATTGCCTTGGAGTAGCTCTCCCAGAGCCGTTCGCCAAAGAGCACGGCGATCAGGGCGCCACAGAGCAGAAACGGACCGAAGGCAATACGGGCCCCGCGCCCTCGTTGGCCCAGGATGATGAACCCAAGTCCAACGAATGCGCCCGATACGAATGCAGCCAGCAAACCTATCGCGGACTCAGCGATCCCCAGCCATGCGACGGTTGCGCCCAATACAGGTGCAAGCTTTGCATCGCCAAGTCCCATCCCGCGACCCGCAGTGATCAACCACAGTCCACCGATCGTCAATCCCCAGATCGCCGCACCGATCAGGGCTTGGAGCCAATGACTGTGCCCATCGATCAGCTGACTCAGGAGCAGACCTAGCAACGTGACCGGATATAGCGGGAGCACGATCACGTCAGGAAGTCGATGATGGTCCAGATCGATGACCGCCAGAGCGAGCCCGGCACTGGCAAGTACGAGCAGCAATGGAAGAAGCGACATGCGTTCCGGAACGCCCAGAGCCCACCACGTCAACACCAGCCAGAGCACAGCGCTGATTGCCTCGACCAAGGGATAGCGGGCCGAGATGGGAGTCGCACAATTGCGACAGCACCCCCGAAGGACGAACCAGGACAGGAGGGGAATGTTGTCGTACCAGGCCAATGTGGCTCGACAGCGCGGACAGGCAGAAGCCGGACGCACAATCGATCTGCCTTCGGGTACACGAGCGATCACCACATTGAGGAAGGATCCGATGAGCAATCCAAGCACGCCAGCCGCAATGACGATCAGCAGTTCTTCAGGCATCAGTCAGCACGACATCAACACGCTCCAACTGTGCGCGAATGACTTCCACGTGCGCCAGCGCACGTGCGAGCTCCTCACGCAGTGCCTCAACGACAGCTGTATCAACGTCATGCGTGCGTCCCTCATCCTGCGTGAGGACTTCTTCGACATTGCGGTCAGACAATTCGGAATTCTCCGGCTGGTCCTCCGCTGAATCGACCGCGATCACACCGGCGAAATACGGGAAAGCCTCGGGAACCAGCAGGGCCTCCGACTCCGCTGTTGACCCGCCAGCTGTCAGCAGGCTTCGCATCTTCAAAGCGCTGACCAGATGGACCGCCTCAGCGAGGGTGTAGCCGCAGCGGTAGGCCGCCTGTGCCAATGACTTCTGACCATCGAGTTCCCCAAAGAGCGCGACGAACTCTGGCAACTGGCAGTCATCGGGCAATTGACCAGTCGTCGGTTGCAGGATGCGCTCCTCCGCGGGCTGCAAGTCGGTGACGTGCGACCAGTCCTCGGCCATCCGAGTCTGACGAAACTGAGCAGCTTCCCGAAGGACGTCGATGGGCACGGGAACCGCACACACCTCCCCCGTAGCGGCTCCCTCCGTGAAACTGGTCGAGGTCACCTGAGTCAACAACAACGCGCCAAAGGCCGCGAGAACAAACTCATGGTGGACCAGCCCTAGATCCTCAATTGAAAGCCAACCGCGCGTGGCAGCTGTTCTAGCCCTCTGCGCCGGTGAGCCGGGCTCAGCCAGGACGAGTTCCGCCAGCTGTGCACGATCAAGGTGACCGCCAGAATGCAGGCGCAGATCAACTGGGGGCTGATAGCCCTCCAGTTCAACTGCGTAGAGCTCGCCGTCGAAGGCATAGATGTGCGCTCTGCTGCCGGCTGCGCCTCGAACTGTCAGGCGACCAGTTGCGCCTTTGGCTGCAATCTCCTCAAGGGCGCGCATGAGCACGTGATCGTCAATATCAGGCGGGTAATTCTTGGGCGTGCGCGCGAACTTTCGGTTGAGCAGCTTGAGCATGTTGACCTCCTGTCTGGAGTATCGGACTGCTCAGCGCAGGGAATCCTGTGCAAGACCTGACTCATGGACAGGGCATCGGGCTGCTCCCGCATGATCCACTGTGCCGATCGTGAATCCTGGGCGCCCAGAGCAACCAGGTCCAGGCTCTTCGCGATACATCCGACCCACGCCGGTGTAGGCGTCATGCTGCACGACCTTGAAGGCCATCTCGGCAATCTCAGAGCGATTCGTGATCCGAGTGACATGCTCGGGGACGATCTGGAGTCGTTCACTGGGGGTGTCGATCCGCCAGCGGTAGTGATCGACAGCGAAGTCACCTGCAACCGTTCGGGTCGTACCATCGGACCCCAGCACCGTCACTGCGCAGCGCGTTCCGAGCAAGGCGGTCACATCAACCATTTCACCTGTGGCCAGCGTGAATGTGAGCGCGAGTGCCCCTGCAAACGGCATATATCCAAGACGTAGGTCATAGCACTTGCCGACATGCTCACGCACGAACTGTTCGGCATGAGCAAAGGATCCGCTCGTACCCTCGACCAACTGTCGCGGCACACCTTGATGCGTGCGCATCAGATCCAGCAGCTCCCAGCGATATGACACCACATTTCGGAGAGTCGGATTGAGGGGATCCTCAGTCTCGCGGCCTTGTATTCGCGCTGCGAAATGCGCAGTGACCCAACTCCACATCAACAAGCCCGAGGCATCCGTGAATATCCACGGAATCTCAGGCAGTCCTCGCGGGTTCATTCCAATCCGGAAGCATGCAGACGCTCCAGCACGCGCGCGAGTGCTGCAGAAGCTGTCTTAGGGAGGATCTCAAGCTCCTTGGCGACCTGGACCCGACTCTGCCCCTCCCAGAATGTGAGATATGTAGCGGCAAGTGCCAGCGGATCGTGAGTTCGACGCGCGTTGGGGCTGTCGTCGGACACGGCTTCCAAAATCGCCTTCGTTATTTCAGCAGCCCGGTCATAGGAGTCCACACCGTCACTGCCAGAGTGCCCGCCATCGACATCCACACCGAGATCGCGGTCGACTTCCCAGCCAATGAGCTCTTCGTGATTGCGCAAGCCGGCAAGTGTGGCAATTGCCTCTTCTCGTCTGCGCAACTCCATGACAGTCACGCCCAGAGCTGCCGCCTTGTCAGTTTCGTTGGCCGAACGGCCATGCGCCGCAAGTGAATGCTCTTGCGCTCGATGAAGTGCAATGCGGTCGCTGACAATCGTCCTGCCGTAGGCAGTCCTTGCAGCGTCCTGCGGCCAGGTTCGCAATTTGCCAAACATGAAGGCCGTGAAGTTGAGCGTTCCATTGCGTCCGGTGCGATCTGAGTCGAATCGGTCGGCGTGATCATGTACGAACAGGTACATCAACGAACGGACATCGTCGTCCTCTACCAACTCCAGCTCAGTGACCAACTTGCGACGGACGAGATAGGAACGAGAAAAGAGCCAGTCTGTACACGCGCCAATCAGCTCCGGTATGAGTCCATCCGGAACGGAGTCAAGATCGCGAAATGGAACTTTGGGCTCGACACGAGCATTGACTAGCTCCACTCCGTTCGCAGCGGCCCACACTCGTATTTGATCTCGAAAGTCATAGCCGGCGCCCTGCGGAACCCATACGCGAAACTGGCCATCGCTCCACTGCCGGGTGAACACTCCAGGGCCCAGATGTTCCATGAGTGCGGGCATATCGCATCCGTCTACTGCATCCCAGTGGATGCGATCGCATGTCATCGCCGGAGCCATATCCAGAATCTGCTGCTCATGCATCTCCCGAACACAAAGGTCAGGCACCTTGCGTCCAAGCCTGTGCTGCGCAGTGACAATAACCTCGTCTTGCTCGACTCTTGCCATTCCTATGCCGATCGCAGAGCTTGTTCACCGCGAGCGGCGCGATGGGCCGAGGATCCTTCGATAATCGGTGTCGCTCGAGCCTGCATTGCCTCGCGAGAGGCGGGATCTGGCACCTGCACGAAGGCTGGATCAAAGGCTGACATCGACTTCACAAGGGCGCGCATGAACGCCACACTGCTGCAGGCAAGTGGTCCGGCAACCTTGATCTCGTCAAGGAATCCCAGAGTCACGGCAATCGTCAAGTGCACCCGGCTGCGTGAGACCTCGATGCCAGCCAGACGCACAGGTATGCCGGGGTTCAGGGCGATCATGTGCGCCAGAGAGGCGGCGGCTCGACCTGCTGCCTGAAAACTTGGGGCGAAACGGACTGCGAGTTCGACTTCCTTGTCCATCCCGGCGAACTGCAGATCCATGGGGGGAAGGACAGTATCGGTCAAGTCCGATTGTCCGGTCATTTGACTGGTCATGCTGTAAGTAAAGCAGGAGGTTCAGTCAGGCGCAAGGTGCAGCCGTATCAATCTGATGAACTCTGTGGGCTACTTCGAAACACTGGCGAAACGCGAAGTGAACTGGAAGCACAGAGCCTCCAGTCCACTTCGCATGGTGCAGAAGAGTGCAGTTACACCACGTCAGCTGCGGGTCCGCCCGTGGCCGGACAGGCGACCAGGGCAGGCGGAGTGATGAGTCCACCACCGGCTGAGTCGTAGTACGTCAAGCTGTCGGCCGCTGCCTCGTCGTTGCAGGCCGTGATGGTGAATGCAGCTCCGCCGCCAGTGATTGTGGCCACCAGGACGTTGCCATCAGAGATCTTCGCGTTGTTGGTGACGATGAGATCGGTTCCCGCAGCCGGGTACACCCCGTTCTGCGTGTAGGCCGTCTCCATGAGCGTTGCGACGTTGCGCACATCGGATTCAACCGACGCCGTACGAGCCGAGTTGCGCTGGTTCAAGAAGACCGGGATAGCAATTGCAGCAAGGATTCCGATGATGATGACGACGACGAGAAGTTCGATCAGGGTGAAACCCGAATCGCGTTCGTCCCGCATCCGTGAAAGGCGAGTGATCATGGCATTACTCCTGATCGAACAATCCCTCTTCTGAGGGGTGTCGGTCCCCAATGGACTGACAACATCTGTTTCGGACCAATTGACGCCAAGCACACCGGACTACTTGACCAACTCAAAGATGTTGAAGATCGGCAGGTACATCGCCACGATCATTCCTCCGACCAGCGCACCGAGCAGCATGATCATGATGGGCTCGATGAGTGCCATCAACTGCTCGGTGGTGGCTTCGACTTCCTCGTCGTAGAAGTCGGCGATCTTTGCCAGCATCTGATCCAGGGCTCCGGTGTCCTCACCTACCGCAATCATCTGGACCACCATGTCGGGGAACACCGGGTGATCCTGCAGTGGACGCGACATCCCTGAACCCTGACTCACACTTGCCTTTACGTCACGCACCGCGTTGACGATCACCACATTGCCTGCGGTGCCGCCCACGATGTCCAGTGCGGACAGGATCGGCACTCCAGCACGCAGCAGTGCAGAGAAGTTTCTGCAGAAGCGAGACAGTGCGATCTTGTGGAACAGTTGACCGAAGACGGGAAGGCGGAATTTCAGAGGATCTATTACCGCACGCAATCGCGGATCATTCTTACTGCGTCGATACCAGCCGATGAGGATGAGTACCACGGCAATGCTTGGAAGCATGAACATCGGGTTCTTCACGAAGTTCGAGATGTTGACCAAGACTTGCGTTGGGGCTGGCAGCTGTCCCCCGAGCGAGGCAAACATCTCCGAGAAGACTGGAACGACGAAGACCAGCATTGCCGTGGTCACCACGACCGCGATCACACCGACGGCCACCGGATACGTCAACGCCGCCTTGATCTTTCCGCGCAGCCGTACATCTGCTTCGATCGACTCAGCAATCTGCAGCATGGTCTCGTCAAGGAAACCGCCAAGCTCACCCGCACGAATCATGTTCACCATGAGAGGCGGAAACTCCGGGTAGCGCGCTAATGACTCAGACAATGACGTACCACGCTCAACATCGTCACGCACCTGAAGGAGAAGGTCCTTTAAGCGCACACTCTGTGTCTGTTCGGCCAAGATGACCAGACAGCGCAGGATCGGCAGTCCTGCCCCAAGCATGGTGGCGAACTGCCGAGTCATGATCGCCAGGTCCTTGGCCTTGACTCTGGGTTTGCGCAGATGAATCTCGCGGTTCCAGCTCGAAACTTGAGCCTCAACCGAGATCGGTGTAAGTCCAAGCTGACGAATCCTGGTGAGAGCGTCAGCCTCGCTCGAGCCCTTGATCTTCTGCTCGACAAGACTGCCATTGCGCGAACGAGCGCGAACGAAGTACTCAGTCTGAGTCATCTGTGTCCCGTCCGAGCAATTGGCGGAGCTCTGCTGCGTCAGAGCACTTCTCCAGAGCGTGTTCGAACTGAACTTGGCCCCCTATGACCAGTTCGGCCAGATGCTGATTCAAGGTGTGCATCCCGTGTCGCGATCCGGTCTGGAGTGCTGATGGAATGGACTGGAGCTTGCCTTCACGAATGAGGTTGCGTATCGCTGGAGTCGCGATCATCACCTCAGTCGCTGCCACTCGACCCTGTCCGTCACTGGTCTTGCACAGGGTCTGGCACACCACAGCCTCCAAAGAGGTCGCCAGTTGGGTGCGGATCTGGGCCTGCTGGTCACCGGGAAAGACATCAATGATGCGATCGATAGTGCTCGCCGCAGAACTGGTGTGCAATGTTGCGAACACCAGGTGCCCAGTCTCTGCTGCCGTCAGCGCGATGGAAATGGTTTCCAGATCGCGCATCTCTCCCACCAAGATGACATCGGGATCTTGTCGAAGAGCATGCTTGAGGGCATTTGCGAAGGACCAGGTGTCAGTTCCGACCTCGCGCTGGTTGACCACGCACTGCTTATGGGCATGCACAAATTCAATGGGATCCTCGATGGTCACAATGTGCCCTTTGCGAGTGCGATTGACGCGGTCGATCAGGGCAGCCAAGGTCGTGGTCTTGCCTGAACCCGTGGGCCCAGTGATGAGCACCAGCCCGCGCGGAAGTTCGGTGAGCTCTGCAACGCGAGCCGGCATCGCAAGAGCCTCCAGACTGCGTATCTCCCAAGGGATCGAGCGGATCACTGCACCCATGGAGCCTTGCTGCTGTAGCAGGTTGATGCGGAAACGGGCAGCGCCGGGCAGTTCATAGGCCAGATCCAGCTCCTTGTTCTCCTCAAAGACCTGCTTCTGCCGGTCGGTGAGGATGGAGTAGACCGACTCCCTGATCGCACGAGCGGTCAGTGCCTGATAACCAGGCAAGGGCTGCAGTTCGCCTTTGATCCGAACCATCGGTGGAGCATTCATGCTCAGATGGAGATCGGAGCCTTCTGCTTCCAGCAATCGCAGTAGAAGGGAGTCCAGTTCCAGTGTTGACTGCTGCGCTGGATCGCGCTCCAAAGACAGGATCCCGACGTCGGAGGCCAATGGCGGCAACGCGGGAGCTTCGATGTCGGGCCACGACTTCGGCATCATTGCCACGCGGTCCGGTGGACCAGAGGGTGCTGTTGGAAGCGTGGAAACCATGACGGGTGCAGCTGCCAAAGGCAGCACGAACTCCTGTTCATCCATGACTAGGCCTGGCTTCCTTAGGCGATGACACGCAGCACCTCGCTGATCGTGGTGAGTCCCTGCGAGACCTTCAGCCAGCCGTCCTGACGAAGTGTTCGCATGCCGGCCTCGATGGCCACTCGGCGCACTTCGTCCGACGAGGCGCGCTGAAAAGCAAGCTGGCCGATCGCCTCAGACATCGGCATCACTTCATGCAATCCCAGCCGACCGCGATATCCGGTGTTCGCACAACTCGAGCAGCCGACCGGCTCGAAGAATGTTGGATCCACTCCAGGGGGAAACTCAAACTGCGCAGCCGAGAGTTCCGCAATTGATTTCAGCGCCGGGCGCTTGCAAGTAGGGCACAGTCGCCTCGCCAGTCGCTGACTCGTGGCGCAGGCGAGAGCTGAACTCACGAGGAAGGGCTCGATCCCCATTTCGATGAGACGGGTGATCACGCTCGGCGCATTATTCGTGTGCAGGGTCGTCAGGACCAAGTGCCCGGTCAATGCGGACTCAATGGCGATCTGCGCAGTTTCGTGATCACGAATCTCGCCGATGAGAATCAAGTCCGGGTCCGCCCGGAGAATGGATCTCAATGCCGAGGCGAAGGTGAGTCCGGCTTTGGCATGCGTCTGAATCTGATTGATCCCTGGAATGCGATATTCGACCGGATCCTCCACCGTCACGATATTGATCTCAGGTCGGGCGACGGTGTTCAAAGTCGCGTACAAAGTGGTGGATTTGCCGGAGCCCGTTGGCCCGCTGACGATGAGCATCCCATTGGGTCGCTCGTAGGCGCGTGTCCAATGCGCAAGGTTGGGAGCCGAGAATCCAAGATCGGCCAGAGTCATTTGAGCAGAGGAATTGTCAAGGATTCGCATGACGATCTTCTCGCCCCACACTGTGGGCAGGCAACTGACGCGCAGATCTATCTTCTTCCCCTGCCAGTACAGGGACAAGCGCCCATCCTGCGGCACTCGTCGCTCCGCGATGTCCATGTCAGCCATGATCTTCAGCCGAGAGATGAGAGCCGATTGCATTTCCTTCGGTGCTGGCGACTGCTCCTTGAGCACTCCGTCAATCCTGAAGCGAATGCGGATGTGATCTTCACTTGGCTCAATATGAATGTCCGAGGACTTGTCTGAGATTGCCTGACTCAACAACAAATTCACATAGCGAACCAGCGGCGCATCTGCTGTGGCGACGACAGGTGCCTGGATGTCGATGACTCGCTCGTCATCCAGCATTCCCTTGACGAGCTCCCCGAGTTCGGACTCTGCGCGATAGATCTGGTTCAGCCGAATGGCGATCTCGGATTTCATAGCGCATGCGAAGCGGATCGAGCGTCGAGTGATCGCTTCCAGGTCCTCAGCCACCTGCCAATTGGCAGCGGTCTGGGAGTCAGCCACCACGACAAGGGTGTCGCCATCCAGCGCGATCGGAATGACGTGATACTTGCGCGCCTGATCACCAGTGATCAGTTTCGCTAGGCCTTGGTCTATGGGGACGTTCATGATGTCGACGAACTCAAGACCTGCTGCCTGCACAGTGGCGCGCACGACATCCTTCCGAGTGACACTCCCTTGCTCAACCAGCACATTGAGCACTGGTTCGCCACGCTGATCGGCGCTTGCGCTGGCGGCCTGCCATTGCTCGCGAGTGATAAGACCACCTGCGATCAGCACATCGCTCACTGAATCCTGCACGCTAGTCACGATGACCTGCCCTGCGAAGGGCGACGTGAAGGTCTGCAGGCCGACTGGACACTGTCTCCGCTTGTTCAACTGCCAAATCGCCTACAAGCACCAGTCGCACGAGATCCTGCTCAAATGTGTGCATGCCGTAGTAATCGCCGTCGGCGATGATGTCGTGCAACTGTGCGGTTCTCTCAGGATCGCAGATCGCGTCCTTGACTCGTGGTGTGGAGACCGCGATCTCGCAAGTGAGTACGCGACCGTCATTGCGCGCGGACTTCGCCAGATGCTGACAGATGATCGCCTGCATCGACTCGGCGAAGGAAGCTCGGATCTGTCGTTGCTCCTCCAATGGAAATGAGTCCACGATGCGGTGCACGGCATCAACGACCGATCGGGCGTGCATGCTGGCAAGCACGAAGTGTCCTGTTTGAGCAGCTTGCAGGGCAGTGCGCAGAGTCTCCGCGTCCCTGATCTCGCCGATGAGGATCACGTCCGGGTCCTGCCGCATGCCGGCCCGCAAGGCACTCGCAAATTCGCTCGTGTCTGTATGCAGTTCGCGCTGACTCACTGTCGAAAGTTTGTGCGGGTGCAGATACTCGATTGGATCTTCGATCGTAAGGATGTGGCATCGTCGATTGCTGTTGATGTAATCGACGATTGCTGCGAGCGAAGTCGACTTGCCGGACCCAGTGGGGCCGCAGACCAGCAGGATGCCGCCAGTGGCCAGGGCCAGACTTCGCACCGAGCGCGGCAGCCCAAGTTCGTCCAGCGATGGCACCTGCTCATGTACGTGTCGGAGCACCATCGCATCGGCGCCCCGCGTTCGATAAGCATTGGCCCGAAAGCGTCCGAGACCCTCCATCGTCAAAGCGAAGTCGCATTCATGACGCTGTTCGAAGGCGGCTCGATCGGCCTGCACTACGAGTGCCTCGTCGATCAGATCTCTGGTGTCCGCCGCAGATAGCTCAGGAAGGTCGAGTGGGTACAACTGCCCTGAGACGCGCAGCAGCGGGGCATTGCCGGGTCGGATGTGCACATCGGATGCCCCGTGCGAGATGGCCGCAGCCAGAATCTCGCGCAACTGTGGCCGCGCAGTGGTCGCCTCCTGTGCGGTACACAGACCTTCTGACACCTCGATGTGATCTGTCACATCAGGCGGCTTTGCAAGGTGAGCAGACATGCTCTGGGTTTCGGCTCAGATTCGGGTTCTCGGCACTCCAGCGGCAGACGCCTTCGTCCCTTCCACCTGAATCCAGCCGATACCCACGCCGAAGAGGTGAGGAGGACACGCATGGCCAAGGCCGGCTTCAGCCTGGTAGGGCTGGACATCGGATCCAGTGGAATCCGCGCGGTCCAATTGCGCTCTGCCCGAAAGAGTGCCCAGCCGCAGATCGCACGAGCAGCCTGGGTCGATCTCGCGCCGGGCATCATGCACGAAGGCGTGCTTGTGGATCCCCAGGCCTTGACCAAGGCCCTGCGCCAACTCTGGCGAAGTGGCGGCTTCACACGGCACAAGGTGGCCTTTGCCGTGCCTGCGCCCAGTGTTCTCACGCGGCAGCTCGATCTGCCTTGGATGCAGCCAGCAGACTTCCGCTCGGCTCTGCGTTATCAGGTCATCGATGCGTTGCCAATGGACATCGATTCAGTGGAACTTGACTACCACCTGCTCGAACGGAGGTCTCGAGCCGGCGCTAAGGCACAGGCGGTGGATGAGAACCGCATCCTTGTTGTCGCCGCCGAGCGTGAGCAAACCACCGCAATAGCCCGCGCTATCAGCCAGGCCAAGCTCGAGCCGGTGATCGCTGATCACGCACCCCTGGCACTGATTCGAGCAATGTGCCAAGGCCAGGTCCCAGAAGGTGAGCAAGCACGTGCGATCGTCGACATTGGCGCCGAGCAGATGACAGTGGCCATCCAGTCACAGGGACAGCCCTTGTTCATCAGGGTGCTCAGCCCAGGAGGCGGATCGGGTGCCACTCAAGAGATTGCAGCAGAACTCGGCATTGACATTCATCAGGCCGAGCAGTTGAAAGTGACCACTGAACTCAATGTTCCCGTTCCCGTGCTTGTCCCGGTTGCCGAATCCAGTGTGTTCAGTGCCGCATTCGACAGTCCTGCCTCCTTGGAGCAAGCACAGGACTCTCGGGTGATTGCAACGATGAACTCCTGGGCCAGCACCGTTGTGACAGAGATTCGCAACTCCCTTGACTACTACCGTTCCGACGAGAATTCGGCTGCAGTCACGGAACTGACGATCGTCGGCCGGGCAGCCAGCATGCCTGGGCTCGTGGAACGCATCGCCACACAACTGCCCTATCCGATCACAAGCGGCCAGCCATGGATGGGCCTGCCCGGCGGTGAACGGCTCAAACACCAGCCGGCTGACGCACGCTTGGCGTTGGCCATTGGCCTGGCGACAGCGAGGGTGGGATGAGCGCCGACACGAGCTGGCGAAACAAGAGCATTGGGGACATCTTCAGCCGATCCCCGCAGCCATCAAGCCTGCGCGAGGATCTCCCGCTGGAACTCCCACAGGTCAATCTGCTTCCCACATCAATTGCTGCCGGCATTGCTATGCGAAAGATTCGCCGAGCGGGAACTTTCGCAGGCATGGTGATTCTGCTGATCGCTGGGCTCCTTTGGGCTGCTCAGATCCCGGCAATCCGAGCGTCGCAGGAAGCGCTGGTCCAAGCCCAGAGCACCAACGCCAACGAACAGGCTCAAGTGCAGGCCCTGGCACCGATCGCACAGATGGTGACGCAGATCCGGCGACAAGAAGACCTGGTTCGCACCACGATGGCTTCGCAGCCCAAAGTTGCAGCCATCTACCAGCAACTCCTGGCGGCCGCCAGCGCCGCTGGCTACCCCGCAGTCCGATTCACCACCTTGGCCGTGGTCTACACGCCAGCATCGGCAAACCGCGCAGCGCAGTCGGCCTGTCCGGACCCCGATCCTTTCGCCCAGCATGTGACCATCGGTTGCGCGACCTTCAATGCCAGTGCGCAGAGTCGCGATCAGGTTTCTCGGCTGCTGGTAGCACTCGGTCGCGATCCACTGTTTGTTGGTCCCTACGTCAACTCCTCCACCCTGGCCAACGCGGCAGGTACCGGTCAGCAGGCTGTCTCATTCACGGGAACAGTGGGCATCTCGCCGGCAGGGTTGGCGACCCCGCTGACAAAGGAGCAAGTCGCTCAGCTGCTGAATCCGCCCGCACCGCCGGGCTCAGGCAATGGTGGTGCGCAGTGAGGAGTCTCAGCAAAGAGCAAGTGACCGGCATCATCACGTGCGCGGTACTTGGGCTGCTGGCCTTGGCGATGTGGACCCTGGTGCTATCACCGAGAATCGCCACGGCTCAGGAGCTGAAGACTCAGACCGAGCAGGTTGAAACAGCCAATATCACTTTGGTGAAGAAGCATCAGGAGATCCTGCGGCTCGGGGAGCAGGCGCCGCAGTTGGCCCAGGAGGCCCAGCGCCTGTTCTCGCGCATGCCACAGTCCGCGCAGCTGCCGGAAGTCTTTCGGCAGATAACCGCGGCTGCTCGGCAGGCAGGCATCAGCTCACGCAATGTGCAGGTCATCAATGCCTCGATCCCCGAGAGCGTGGACAAGACAGGCAGCGCGGCGCAGCCCACAACTGCTGTCGCCAAAGTCGATCTCGGGGTGCATCTGGCGACGATGACCATCGAGGTCACCGTGAGCGGATCCGACGGTCAACGTCTGGTATTCCTGAGTCTGCTTCGAAGACTGGATCGCGAACTGCTGATCACGGGAGCCAACACGGTGAGCGATGGCGCGAAGTCGAACGCTGGCACCCTCACCGTGACGGGCACCATGTTTGTACTGGAGTCCCAGCTCCCCGATCTGGTCGCGACTGCACAGCAGATCATCCAGAAGGCGCAGCAGGATGCTCAGGATTCCACGACAGCCAACTAGCTCTTGAACGACTTCGACCCTTGGGTGTGACGCTATTGATTCCGTCCGAAACTCGTTGAGGGCTGCGGATTATCAGCGGAAGGTGGAGCGACCATGTGCGATCTGCCAAACCGTGGAGACCTGTGCCGATCAGGACAGGAAGGTTTCACCCTGATTGAAGTGATTGCCGCAATGGCCGTGTTCCTCGTCGTTGCCGGTGCGGCTCTCACCATGGTTATTGGAGCGCTGAAGACCGTGGGCGCCAATGCAGACCGGGTCGCCGCAGCCACGGTTGCCCGAAGCCAGGCCGAGACTCTGCGAGCCAGCGGCGCCTATGCAATCCCCATCGGGCAGTCCTCGCGAGCAGTCATCACCAGCCAGGGCCAGTACACGGTGCTCACGACTGCGAACTGGGTGGGCATCGGACAGGCGATGAATCCATGCAACGTCGGTACTGGCATGGTGTCGGGTCAGAGTTATGTCAGGGTGCATGTAGAGGTCACCAGCAACAAACTCCGAGCACCGCAGACCTCGGACTTTCTGGTGTACCCCAAGGATCCGATCCCGACGGTGAACAACACCGGCACCGCGACCATCTCAGTCGTCAACGTCAACGGGCAGCCAGTGAGCGGAGTCGCAATCTCTGGGACCGATCTGACAGGGATGTCGAGCGCGTTCTCCTACACCACTGGCGCAGACGGTTGTGTCTTCATCCCCAATGTTCCTATCAGCACGCAATGGCAAGTGGGGATCAGCAAAGCGGGATACATGACCGAGTCGCCGGGTACCAACACCGCGGTCAAGCAGGTGCAGGCGCTGGCAAACACGCCCTACACCTTCACCTATGACCTGCCAGCGTCGATCCGGTTGAGCACCGCATCAGACGGTTATCGCGTGCCGCCCAATGTCCCCATCACCCTCAGCCCTGATCCTTTGGGACGCGCACCATCCCAGATTCAGGACTACCCGATTACCGTCACTGGGCTATGGCCCAGGACAGCCGGCTATTCGACTTGGCTTGGACAGTGTTCAGACTCGGCAACGACTGCGTCCACTTCGGTCAATACCAGCGCCGGTGAGACCACAGATGCCAATTTGAATGGCGCCAGAATCGACGTGGTCGCCTCTGGCGGAAGCGTGATCATTGCCTCTCACACCGACGCACTCGGCGGCTCGGGAGGTTGTGTGGAGTCCATCGCCGTGGGGACCGTCGGCAGCAGCATGGTGCTCAAGACCAAGCTTCCCTTCGGAGCATGGAAGCTCTCAAGCTCCACAAGTTCCACGACCATCAGCATCCAGACATCACCACAAACTGGTGTGTGCAGCGCCAAGTGGCCGATCCCTGGCTCTGTGTCCGCGACTCCTTCTCCCACTCCAACCCCAACTGCGTCGCCGTCGCCGTCCAACTCCCCACTGCTGATCTACCCAACAGTGAGCGACCCATGCCCTCTGCCGGCGTGACGATGAACAGATTCCGGATCCGCGGGCGTGATGAGGGCTTCACGCTGATCGAACTCTTGGTCGCAATCGGAGTGTTCGCTGTTCTGATGGCGATCGTCACAACGCTGTTCGTGCGCGGGATTCGCACGATGCAGGTAGCGCAACTCGGGTCGACATCTCAAGCGCAGCAGCAAAATGCGATGGAATGGCTCACCCGTCTGGTCCGCTACGCAGACAATCCGGTCGAAGGGGCGTCCCCACCGCCTGCAGTCACTGAGGCCACCGCAAACTCGATGACGTTCACCACCTACTCAGGCACCGGCCCGGTAGATCGGCTGCCGTATCTGGTGCACATTGCCAGGACTTCAGCAGGCGTCATCTCGCAGATTCACACGCCGGCGAACGCATCCGGCACTGCGGTGCTCACCAATGGACTCCCAAGCTATACAGGTGTGCCGGCGACGCGCACTCTCGTGCAAACGACATCACAGCAATCTCCCACGATCAGCTTCCGCTATTGGAGTCTTTCCAATCAGGTTTCCACAGAACTCGTGCCACCTGCCGGTGCTTCGCTCACGGCCGAGCAGATGAGAGCCATCTCCACTGTCGACATCACGATCAGCGATTCCGCCTCAGTCCAGTCACTGGTGCAGACTGTCTTTCTCGAGAACCCAAGATGATTTCCCCAGATTCGATAACGCCCGCGACCGAGCGAGACAAGGGTGCGGCAATGATCCTGGTCATCATCTGGTCGGCAGTGCTCCTGTCGCTTTCATCGATCATCGCGCAGGCGGTGACAAACCAGATTCGGCCATCTGAGCGAAGCGAGATCTCCTATCAGGCGTGGGCCGCTGCTGAGGCGGGCATCGACGACTACCGCGCGCGGCTCGCAGCGAACATCGACTACTACAAGACAAATGATCCAAGCAATGCCGCGCTCACGTCATGGGTTGATGTACCTGGTGGAAGCAGTGCCGCGCAGTTCACCTACAGCATCGACTCCGCAGCGGCATCGCGCACCGGTCGAATCCGCGTGACCGCATCGGGTCGCGCCAACTCAGGCTCGGAACAAGTCATACGAACTGTGGAGGCCGTGATCGTCAAGCGCTCGTCGGCTGACTACTCGTACATGAGCAACCTCGAGACCTGGCCAGCGAGCTACCCCGGCGCCTATGACGGAAAATCGGGAACACTCACGGCTGCCGAAGCCGCAGTCATGTGCAACCGACTGTGGGCAACTGCCGGTCCAGTGCTCGTGAATACCACTGGGGGCACGGTAAACGTGACGCAGAACGGTATGCATCGCAACTCGCTGAAATGCAAGCACGACGCGATCAACTCTTCAGAGAGCTGGTACGGCGACATGCACACCAACGATGTCTGGTACTTCAACTCCGATATCGCCAATATTGACCCCTCGACCATCCCAGGTGTGGCCGGCCAGACGTTTCACGGTCGCATCACGAGCTCGTGTCCGCTGCCGACTGCCGCAACAGCGGGGTGTCCGGTCAACCACGACTGGATCGACCAGATATACCTCAACTCGAACTCCAATCAGAGTTACCTAGGCGCTGAGATCATCGACACCGTGGCTCCCAAGCTCTGGAATCCCAGCTTTGAGAGCACCTTGGAGATGCCCTCTACCGTTCAGGTCTCGACCATGAAGCAACTTGCGCAGTCATCGGGTTGCCTGTTCACTGGCACAACTCGCTTGCGCTTCTACACCGTCAGTGGTGCAGGCAAGATCGCTGTGACAAGTCCGGATACCAAGTCGACCAACGCCTTCTGCCAGGCGGGAACAGTCCTGCAAGGCGCAACGCATGCAACGGTGCCTACTTCAGGCCAGCGCCACCCGACTGCGATCTTGGACTACGCCACCATGGTCGCGGCCGGATTCAATGGCGTGATCTATGTGCAGGATGTCCCAACTGCGACGACGGACCCTAACTACTGGAGCGTGACGCCTCCGACGTGTGAAATCAAGTACGGGTCCAATCCCTATCCATTCGTGATCCCTGATCCCACATTGAGCCTGAACGACAACTCCCTCTTCTCGGGGTCGGGAACCAATCTGGGCTTCCCCATCGAGACGACCAATCCAAGCGGTCAGCAGATCGACACATGGTCCACGCCGACTTCGACGATGTGTCGTCGCGGAACGACGTACATGCAGGGCTCCTACACCGGGCAGTACACGGTCGTGGCCGACGGTGACATCGTTGTGACGGGCAGGACGATCGACAGCACCGTGACCAACACGACCTACACGTCACCACCAGCGGATGACTACGGCGTGCCGCCCTTGACTTCGACAAACCTGCTCGGCGTGGTGCCCAAGGCCTACCTCTACATCTTCCATCCGTCTGTGACCTCAGGCAACAACCAGTGGATCTCGGCCAACATGCAGAACTTGATCATCAACATGGCGATCTTGTCGCGTGAAGGCTGCTTCGCAGTTCAGGACTACACGTCATCCCCCACGATGGGCAACCTTGACATCGTCGGCTCGATTGGGCAGAACTACCGATGCAAACTGACGAATACCGGAAGCAATGCCGGCTACCAGGACCTGATCGTCCATTACGACCAACGATTCAAGACATTGAGCCCGCCTCCATTCATGCAAGAGCTCTCGCAGGAGCCCTGGCACGTGCTTGCGGTGTCCGAGACCGATGTCCGACGTGATGCTGAGGCGCGAACTGACGTGGCGGCCATTTCCGCAACGCAGGGCCGCAACACTGTCGTGACCTACGACGTGCTCGCTGGTGCTCCAGCAGGCAGCACCCTGGACTTCGCCAGAATTACCAGTGGTTTCGGAAGCGTCGCTGTGGTCAACAATCGCGTGGCGTTCACCAGTCCCGGCGGAATCAGCACCGTTTCAGCGGAGTTCGTGATTACCAAGCCAGACCGCACCAAAGTTGCACAAGTCCTGGCGATCTCGATCAGTTAGACGCACTGAGTCCTGCACTCTTGGATCAGGCTTCCTTGCACACCTAACTACCCAGGTCTGGAAGCATGCTCAGGAAACGTGTTCCGTCAGGCTCACCCAGGCCGTGAGCCAAGGCTTCCCGCACAGTGATCACTGCTGAGTGGAAATCATCCGGGAGTCCCACGAGTTCGCTCATCGCGCACGTCCCAAGCTCCCAGCGCAGTTCCACGGTCCAGAGCCCATGGTCGCCGGCTGCCTCAGCGGATTCCACGAGGTACGCCTCCAAGCAGAGCACAACACTCTGGTAGGACAGATCAGCAGCTGAGCGCTTGTCGGCACGCGCATGCGCGGCCAAAGCCTGCAACATCAGCTCGTCAGCATCGCGTCTGCGGCGTGCACAGAACTGCGTAGATGAGAGCCCCTGCAGGCGCTCGCGCACTCCCCGCCGCATCGCATCTGCGGTGGGTGCGGGCAATGCAGCCAAGTAGGTGATGTCTGGCAGGCGCCCAGTGACGTCCATCGCCAAGTCACGGGGCAAGGCGCGGAACAGTTGCTCGCGCACCCGCAACTGCATATCCGCCACGGATTCGACTCCGACAGTGTCGGGCAGAGTCGGGTCGAATGCGGCCAGCAGGGTCTGCGCCTCAGCAAAATACTGCCGGGTCAATGCCTTGGCACCGAGCACAACGCGCTCGAACAGGCTTGTCTGCATGAGCGAGATGTCTGCGCCCCAAGCGAAGATCAGGGCACTGAGGGCCTCCCCAGCCGCCGCCTTCCGACGGGAGGCTCGTTCGAAGACCCTGGCACGGTGCAGAGTCTGGGCATAGATCGCATCAGCGGAGAACTGATCACCGATCTGCACTGGACTCCCACCCTTGGACCCTCAATAGTACGTGGCCATCGTGCGGCAATCGGTCCGAAACCAATCCTGAGACCTCAGGTCGGCGAAGGGTGGGTGATGTCGGCGATGCGCCCTCGGACGTCCATCATGCCAGTCGGCTTCATTGCCACGCTTGGAGCCTGGCTGCATCCGGAGACTTCTGGTCGCTCAGCAGGCCTCACAGAGTCGCGCACCCAGTTTCGGGCCGGCGTCGTCGGAGCTGTGTGCATCGCCAGCGCAATTGCCGCCCTCGCGCTGGGAATCAGCGAATTGGCGATGTCCAAGAACGCAGATGCAAGCGCTGCAGACTCGGCGGGACAGACCACGCTGGTAGCCATCATCCTGATTGCTTTCAGCGTGTTCACGCCTCAGGCCATTTTTCGCACCCGCAACGCCGCGCGCACGCGTGAACTGCTCGATAATCCATCGACTCCGATTCAACCTTGGCAGGCGTCGACCTTGAACTTCGATGCCGTGCTCGTAGGCGGCATGCTTGCCGGGCTCTACCTGGAGCCTTGGCTCACCCTGGATCTGTTCATCATCGCCTTAGTCGTCAAGATGCTGACCACGACTGGACCACGGCTGCAGGCCGACCCCAACGCACGCTTCCACGTGCTGATCGAGGCCTGGATGTCAGCCGCAGTTGGATTGGTCGCCTTCGTAATCGTCAGCCCGCTGGCTGCAACCGTGAACTACAACAGATCACCGTGGCCAATGGTGCTCGCCGGTCTGGCCGCGATGGCTCTTGGCCTTGGCTTCAATGCCACCCAGCGCTGGGTCTATGCGACGGCGCGTCCGTGGGCATTGCTCATCGACGCAACCGATTCGCACCGGATCATCGTGGCCCTAGTGAGCGCAGGGCTTGCGTGGAGCGTTGCGTGGGCAGACTCTGCAATGCGCACGCTCGATAACTCCGGTCCGCTGCTGGAGATCAAGCTCTCCAGCCTGGCAGTGTTCGTTGCCGGATGGCTGCTGCTGTGGTGCGCCTCTATCTGGATGTGGAGGCGCGATGCCAAGCGCACGTTGAGCCTCTGGGGTGAGCATCAGGCACAGATCGTGGTTCGTCTGGCAGGAGGATCACTCAGCAATGAACTTGCTCGAAGGGCCGCGCTGCCCACAGTTGCGCGCATGGCAATCGCGATCTTCGGCGCCACCCGCGCGATGTCTGTAGTCGACTACGGCGGTGGCCGCATGAACACCTGTCTAGTGGGACGTGACCGCTACGAAAGCACACCTGTGCTTGACGCCTCAGCACTGCAGGCCTTTCCGCACATGCATGTGAACTGCTATCCGAATCCAAGCGTCTTGAACATGACAGGGGTGACAATCGCGTCGTGGCTCTGGCCCGGTTGGTTCATCACACGCTCACCCGCGATACTCGCGCAGTTCTCCAACCTCGCGGCATTGACATTGGTGATGCCCATGCTCGGCGATGCCGAGAGCAGCGATGAGAAGTCCTTCGACCACTTCTTCGATGCAATTCACCAATGGCCGACTCTGGCAGCGTTCGGGCAGGCCGTGCAGCGGATGCAGGCTCGCGCAGATACCAATCCGCACAGCGACTCCTTGGTTGTCGCAGTGCTCGCGATCGACGAATTCGGTGCCCTCAATGGCGGTCGCTTTGAGCAGGCTGCAGTAGCCCAGATTGCGCGAATGGCCATGGCTCATGAGCCATTCGCAGGGCACGACATCTTCATGGCATACCAAGCACCTGGTCGCATCTGGCTGGCTCTCGCCGGTGGACCCATCGTGCGCAACAGCATCACACTCCTGCGAGAACTGCAGCAGACAATCAATGATCAAGGCTCGGTTCCCGCGCATCGCCTGGCTGTCGATGTGCACGTCAGCATCTCGATGGGCTACGCCGCACATCAGGTGGATGACTTCACTCAAGAAGGACTGATAGCCACAGCCGAGAGTCGTCTGGCTGCGGATGCGAGCACGCGCAACTCCTTCATCATCGACTCGATGCTGACCTACGACATTCGCCCAGAAGACATCATCGGAGAGTCAGAGATGCCACTCACTGCTCTGGACGTATTGCAGCAGCTCAAGGATGAGCAAGACCTGTCTGCGTTTCCATTGCAACTGCGTCGAATTGATGACGCATCCACAATGGCGGTGCAGGCTCTGATGCTGGAAGTCGGATGGAATCGCGTGATCGGCAATGTGGATCTCAGCCGACCCGCAGATTTCACGACGCTGATCAATCGACAGCCGGAACTGGCGGCAGTCGGCACCCAGATCATGATCGATCAGCTGTTGGAAGTCATGAGTCAGGTTGATCGCCACTGCAGCGCGCGACTTCCCGTGATGCTGCCCTTGCCTTCTGTCCTGCTGGGACCAGATGTGGGGCACCTTGCCCTGCCCAATCTGGTCAGCCCGCGGCTGGATCGCAGCCAAAGTGCGCGCACCGTTGTACTTCTCGACCGAATCGCAGGCGGAAGCGGTCAGTCGCTGCGCGTGCTTGCAGATCGTGGCTTCCACATCGCCGTCAGTGCATCTGCTGCCGCCGAAGCTGATCCTGACGATCTCGTCGGCTGGTCTCGCTGGGCGATCATGTTTCCCCAAGCGATGCTGCAGGGGTTGACGGGCGTGGACGCATTGACAATCCAACAGACAGTCACCGCAATTTCCGGGCATGGCACGCGCCTGATCGGCGAGGTGGATCGCTACATCGATCCTCGGGCACTTTTGCGCCAAGGCATCACCTGGATCATCAGTCCCGACGAGACAAGTGATGAGGTAGCAACAGCCCTGCGCGATTCGCGCGAGTTAATGCTGGCAGTCGATGCAGTGAATCAGCGCGGATTCGCGTCAGGCTGACTTGTCGCGACGTTCCTCTTCACGAGGGATCAGTGTGGGATGCACGTTGTCGCGCACGACTTCGTCGTTGATGACAACCCTGCCGACATCGTCGCGGCTGGGAACGTCGTACATGACATTGAGCAGTACTTCTTCAAGGATTGAGCGCAGACCACGAGCACCAGTACCACGCAACAGGGCCTGATCGGCAATTTCCTGCAGAGCCCCATCGGTGAATTCGAGTTCGACGTTATCCAGATCAAAGAGTCTTTGGTACTGCTTGATGAGCGCATTGCGCGGCTCGGTCAGCACTGCCACCAAGGCATCGCGGTCGAGCTTGCTCACGGCGGTGAAGACGGGAAGACGGCCGATGAACTCCGGGATCATGCCGAATTTCAGGAGATCCTCAGGCATCACCTGGCTGAAGATGTCCGCGGGGTTGGTGTCGATCTCCGGGCGCTCGCCATCGACGAGGTCGAAGGTGAAGCCCATGGCCTTCTTGCCGGTGCGCTGCTCAATGATGTGATCCAGACCGGCGAATGCTCCACCGACGATGAACAGCACGTTGGTCGTGTCGATCTGAATGAACTCCTGATGGGGATGCTTTCGCCCGCCCTGTGGCGGCACAGATGCTGTCGTGCCTTCCAGGATCTTGAGCAGTGCCTGCTGCACACCTTCACCCGACACATCGCGAGTGATCGACGGGTTCTCGCTCTTGCGGGCGACCTTGTCGATCTCGTCGATGTAGATGATGCCGGTCTCGGCCTTCTTCACATCGAAGTCAGCAGCCTGAATGAGCTTGAGCAGGATGTTCTCAACGTCCTCACCGACATAGCCAGCCTCGGTCAGCGCAGTGGCATCTGCAATGGCGAACGGCACATTGAGCATGCGTGCCAGGGTCTGGGCCAGCAAAGTCTTGCCAGAGCCAGTTGGACCCAGCAAGAGGATGTTGGACTTGGCAAGTTCAATGGCGTCATCCTTGCCACCTTCGCCGCCAGCCTGCACGCGCTTGTAGTGGTTGTAGACGGCAACGGCCAGTGCCTTCTTTGCGACTTCTTGGCCAATCACATACTGGTCCAGGAACTCGAAGATCTCGCGAGGCTTAGGAAGCTCACCCAGCCCGAGCTCCAGGCTCTCGCTGAACTCCTCTTCGATGATCTCGTTGCACAGGTCGATGCACTCGTCACAGATATAGACACCAGGGCCAGCAATAAGCTTCTTGACCTGCTTCTGGCTCTTTCCACAGAAGGAGCACTTGAGCAGATCGCCGCTCTCGCCGATGCGCGCCACGCCCATGCCCCTTTCAACGCCCCAAGGGGCTTGTCCATTGCAATCCAGTCAGATCTACAGCCCGACTAGGAATGACCGTACCTTCCCGATGGCCCAATTGCAGCCTCGCGGCACGCCGAATCCGCTCTCAACGCAATGAAGGCCGCCCTAAGTGGGCGGCCTTCATTGAAAGCAACACTATGCGACGTTCACCTTGATGTAGTCCGTGCCACCCTTGCCGTCCTGCAGAGCGATCGTGTAGGTGCCTCTGCGGTCGAACTGGATGGCAGGCAGCGTTACGGCTCCATTGGGGCCTGAAGTCACTGTTCCGACGAAGTTGTACGGACCGTCGTTGCGCTTGACGAGCACCCGGTACGTCACTCCTCCATCAACAACTGCCCGCACCTTCACAACGTCACCCCTGGTGGCAGGGAGTTTCGGTGACTCACCGATGCTCTTGGCCGGCTCGGGAGCTCGCGTGGGAGGAGTCTCCTTGGCAGTTTCTTCGGAAGGCAGAGTCATGCCGGCCTGAGCAGCAGCTGCAGGAGTGGCGCCGATCCTCTGGTCCTCGGGCGGATTGGTAGCACCTGCCGGGCACTCAACTGGTGGGTAGCCACACAGCGCAGCAGAGGCTGGCGGTGCTACGACAACCATCCCGGCAATGGCGATGGTGGCAATGGCTGCACCAACGGTTGCTTTGATCTTCGACATGTATCCCCCAGGCGTGAGCGGCTGCGATCCGAAACTGGGAGTCAGACTACCCCAGACGTGTTGCAATTTTGTTACCAGTCCTCAGAAGATTATTCGGGTCAAAAAGACGCGAGGGAGTAGCGCCACCGAGCCCAAGTGGAATTGACGTACCCTCGTGCGATGCAATCGCGCGGCGCCTCACGCTTGCTCCCTGTTCTTCTGGGATTGGTTCTCCTCTTTGTAGGTGCCTGGTTCGCTTTCAATATCGTTGCCACAGCGCGCCAAGCGCACCAGCTGCAGAGCCAGGTCGACGCCGCTCAGAAGTCCATCAGCACCTTGGACACCAAGCAAGCAGCGACCGATCTGACGGCCCTTGCCGCTACCGCAGCCGAGCTTCGGGCCGCCACTGAAAAGCCGGTGTGGCAAGTGGCAGAGATTCTCCCGTTCTTGGGGTCAAGTGCCCGGGCGACCACGGCTGCCGCGATAGCCGCGGACGAACTGGCCACCGCCGCTGTGCCGTTGATGGCCGCTATCGGAGGGCAGGAGTCGACAGTTGGCAAGATCATGGCTGCGCTGGATTCGCCAGACCTGATCGAGCAATTGCGGGTGGCAGCTGACCGCGCCAACACGCAACTGGCGTCGGTCTCCAGTGGAGGCTTCACGGATCCACTGGGCAAGGCGATCGGCTTGTCTGATTCGATCGCCTCAGCCAAGCAGTCCCTGCCGAATCTGGTGACGGCCCTCAATACGGCAGTTCAGGCAGGCGGCCCATTGCGCAACATGCTGGGGGCCAGTAGGCCCACAACCTGGCTGGTGATGGCGCAGAACCCCGCCGAATTGCGCGGTTCTGGTGGTCTGTTCAGTGCATATCTGATTGTTCGTTTCACAAACGGGAACATGGAGATCATCGAGGCTGGAAGTCGCAAGAATCTGGACAAGGAATTCCCGCGGGCCCAGCAGATTCCGTATTGGAAGGCCGTGAGTCCAGAGACTGCCGGAACGTGGGGCCCAGCCTTGGGTGAGTGGGCCTCATTCAACATCGCGGCTGACTTCCCGACGGTGGCAAGGCTGGCCAGTGCCGGCATGACCAAACGCGGCACTCCAATTGACGGCGTCATCGCAATCGATCCGTCGGTGACCGCCGCGATCCTGGCCGGCACCGGCCCGGTCGAGCACAAGGGCGTCACGATCGACTCCTCTACAGCAGAGAGGTTCTTCACCCAGGATCTCTACGAGGAGTTTCCCGGTTTCAGCGACGTTGCGGCCAAGGACGAGCTGGCGATGGGCCTGACCTACGCAACCATCGACGCCGCACTGAAACGACCGCTGGATGGGTCAGCACTGTGGGGCGCGATGAGCAAAGCAGTCGAAGCAGGTCATTTGAAGGTCTGGTCAAAGAACAGGATCGATCAAGCGTGGCTGGAAACCCTGCCAATTGCGGCAGCCTTCGCCCAGCATCCACAGGATTTGATCATTGGCTTCGTCAATGGGACCGGCGGAAAGCTGGACCCATACGTCACGCGCCAAATCGACATCGACTCCAGCAACTGCCCGACGGACGGCACGGTTTCAACCACGATCCGCATGCACAACCAGGTTCCAAAGAATCTGCCGCCCTACGTCGACGTGACTCTTGACCAGGATGGCATTCCTGACCCATCTGTGCCCAGCGGCTTCACTCGCACGTTTGTGACTGCCTATGCTCCCGGCACCACTCTTGAGGATTCCTCCTATTTGAAGGAAGCAAACAAGGACGGCAAGGCAATTGAGCCGGCATACGGCGGAACCTCGGGGCGCCCCAACTGGATGGTGCCCGTGGAACTCAAGCGCGGGGAATCCACTGAGCTGCGCATGGTCTTCAAGGTGACCAAGTGCCCTGAAGCAGCAGGCTGAGAGCGGCTAGCCCTTGCGCGAGGCAATGACCTGATCGATGATGCCGTACTCCTTGGCATCAGCAGCGGTCAGAATCTTGTCGCGCTCGATGTCCTTGGCAACCTGCTCAGGAGTGCGGCCGGAATGCTTGGCCAGCATCCCTTCCATCTCAAGTCGCATGCGCAGGATCTCGTTGGCCTGGATCTCGATGTCAGAACCCTGACCACCACCCTCGGTGTAAGGCTGGTGGATGAGCACGCGCGCGTGCGGCAGAGCAAAGCGCTTGCCCGGAGTTCCCGCAGCCAGGACCACGGCTGCTGCGGAGGCTGCCTGGCCAAGGCACACGGTCTGGATCTGCGGCTTGACGAACTGCATCGTGTCGTAGATCGCCGTCATCGCGGTGTACGAGCCGCCCGGTGAGTTGATGTAGATCTGAATGTCACGATCAGGGTCCATCGACTCAAGGCAGAGCAACTGAGCCATCACGTCATCTGCCGAGGCGTCGTCAATCTGCACGCCCAGGAAGATGATGCGCTCTTCGAAGAGCTTGGTGTACGGATTGTGAGTGCGCTCACCGTTGGCATGACGCTCACGGAACTCCGGCAGGATGTAGCGACTCTGAGGCATCAGGTTATTCACTTGTCTTCTCCCTTGGAGCTCTTCTTCGTTGTCGCTTCCGGTGCGTCCGCAGGGCCTGACTCCGGACCCGCGTACACATGGTCGATGATCCCGTAGGCCTTTGCCTCTTCGGCATCAAACCAGCGGTCGCGATCAGAGTCGGCTTCGATCTGCTCCACTGTTTGCCCGCTGTGCTCAGCGATCAACTTGGCCAGACGCTTCTTGATGAACAGCATCTGCTCAGCCTGGATCTTGATATCGCTGGCCGTGCCACCGATGCCGCCAAGAGGCTGGTGCATAAGGATGCGCGTATTGGGTGTCGCGTATCGCTTGCCCGTCGTGCCAGCGCACAGCAGGAATTGACCCATCGAGGCTGCAAGACCCATCGCAATGGTGGTGACGTCATTGGGAATCAACTGCATGGTGTCGTAGATGACCATGCCCGCAGTGACCGAGCCACCCGGTGAGTTGATGTACAGCGTGATGTCCGCATCGGGATCTTCGGCCGCGAGTACCTGGAGTTGCTTGGCAATGCGGTTGGAGTTCTCGTCGCGCACCTCACCTTCGAGCCACACGATGCGCTCGCGCAGGAGTCGTTCGTCGAGCATGTCACCGAAACCTGAGAGGCCTCCGGTAGCCATGACTGGACCCGAACCAGCTGAAAATTGTTGCGTCACGCGAACCTCCTGAAGAGAACTGCACTGACCCTAACCTGCAAGCCCTGCGAGAACTTCCCCAGATGGCGCATGTTCGCCGCCAGCCAAAACGCGGGTGCGGCCCGAAGGCCGCACCCGCGTTAGGACTATGAGAAACCGAGCTGACTAGGCGTGGCTGTGACCTTCATGATCATGGCCTTCGTGGTCATGATCATCGTCTTCGGCGGCATCTGCGATCGAGAAATCCTCAAGGCCTGGGATCTCATTGAGTTCAGCCTCAAGCGCATCCAGATCAACCGCATTGCCGTCTGCGTCAACAACAGACACCTGCTTCATGGCAGCGGCCAGGGCCTTGCCACGTCGGATGTCCTGAATGGCCATCGGGACCTGATCGGCTTCGACCAGTGCCTGAGCAAACTGCTCTGGAGCCATGCCGTAGCGAGGCGCGTTCTGCACCAACCAGGATGACAGCTCCGACTCGCCAACCGAGATCTCTTCGGTCTCGGCGATCTTGTCAAGAATGAACTGGCTCTTGAGTGACTTACGCGCCTGCTCTTCAACCTCAGCCCGGTGGGTCTCGTCGCCTTCATGACCATCGTGGAAGTGATCTTCGACCTCAGCGGCGATGACGCCTTCAGGCAGTGGAATGTCAAGGAGATCCAGCAGTGCCTCGTGGGTCTTCTCGCGAGCCTCACCGACCTGCTCGATCTTCTTCATGCGCACCAGACGCGTGGAGAGGTCCGCGCGGAGTTCGTCAACCGTGTCGAACTCTGAAGCCAACTGGGCGAAATCGTCATTCAATTCCGGAAGTTCGCGCTCGCGCACTGCTTGAACCTTGACGTGCACATCGAGTTCGACATTGGTCCAGTCGCCGTTCTGCGGAACAAATGTGAAGGTGACTTCGCCATCCTTTGCAGCGCCGCGCACAGCGTCATCAAAGCCAGGCAGCATGCCTTCGCTGCCGAGCTCATAGGACAGCGCGTTGCCAACCAGATCCTCGACAGTGTCGCCTTCAGGTGTCATGCCTGCGATATCAACCAGCAGCACGTCGCCGTCCTCGGCTCCGCGCTCAACATCCTTGAGGGTGGCGAAGCGGGTGCGAAGAGAGGTCAACTGTGCATCGATGTCTTCGTCTGACGGCACGGCATTGCCGACCTCGACTCGGACTGTGTCCAGGGCAGGAAGCTCGAAGTCTGGGCGGACATCAACCTCAGCTGTGAAGGAGATGAGCTCGCCATCCTTGACCTCAGTGACTTCAACATCAGGGCGACCAACCGGCGTGATGTTGTTGCTGCGAAGGGCCTCGGTGTACGCCTTGGGCACGTGATTGTTCACTGCTTCGTCGATTACCGCCCCACGACCAAATCGCTGCTCGATCACGCGAGCGGGCACCTTGCCCTTGCGGAAGCCAGGCACGCTCACCTGCTTGCCGATCGTCGCGTAGGCCTCATCAAATGAGGGCTTGAGCTCGTCGAACGGGACCTCAATGGTCAGCTTGACTCGCGTGGGGGAAAGGCTCTCGACGTCGCTCTTCACAACAGTTCACTCCTGATTGGTGGGGCAACCAAATCCGAGCAAATAGCTCGGTTTGATGGTCGGGGCGACAGGACTCGAACCTGCGATTTCCTGCTCCCAAAGCAGGCGCGCTAGCCACTACGCTACGCCCCGCGTTTGGCCGAGTGAGCAGTCTAGACGTACCGCTAGACTCCACTTCGCACTGCCCGCGGGTGTAGCTCAATGGTAGAGCCCCAGCCTTCCAAGCTGGCCATGCCGGTTCGATCCCGGTCACCCGCTCCACAGCATGTATTCGCCACCGAACGGCCGCGAGGGCCGGTGGGGCCAGTGGCTGGTCGTTAGCATCCAAGAATGGATCTGCACCTGCACAACAAGGTCGTGGTGATCACGGGTGGAACAGACGGACTCGGGGCCGCTCTGGCCAGGGGCCTGCTTGTGGAAGGCGCACGGGTGGCGATCTGCGGACGGAATCCACAAAGACTTGCCCAGGCACAAAGCGGGCTTGCGGCCTATCGCGATCGACTCCTTGCCATCACAGCGGACGTCACTGAGCCCGACGACATGGAGCGGCTCGTGAGTTCGGTTGTCGATGCTTGGGGTCGAATTGACGGCCTGGTCAACAATGCCGGAGCCGCCTCAGGCAACCGCGTCTCAGATCTGACAGATCAGCAATGGACAGACGATTTTGATCTCAAGGTTGTCGCCGCTGCGCGCCTGATTCGTCTAACGCTTCCCCATATGCGAAGCGCCGGCGGCGGCTCGATCATCAATGTTCTGGCAATTGCGGCCCGGGCTGCCGCAGCGGGCTCACTTCCCTCAAGCGCTTCTCGGGCAGCGGGGCTGGCCATGACAAAAGCTGCTTCGAAGGAATTGGCCGCCGATGGAATCCGGGTCAACGCCATTCTCATCGGCATCATCAAGTCAAATCAATGGGAGCGGCGCGCAGAAGAAAGCGGTGAGCCCCTTGGAGGGATCTACGAGAATCTGGCCAGGAACTCACAGATTCCGCTGGGAAGAGTGGGCGAACTTGACGAGTTCGCAGACCTCGGCGCCTACCTGCTATCGGATCGTTCCTCTTACGTCACCGGTTCGGCGCTGAATCTCGATGGCGGCATGAGTTCGGCTATCTGACGTCGCCCGATTGGACGCAGGCTCGCTGGCCGTTCACTGCCCCGTTCGCGCATCTCCAGGAGATACCAGCGAAGGACGCGCTCCTGTTCGCGAGCAGCGGCAATCACCCCTTCATCGCCGGGATCCAACTCCCCACTGGCGATGCCCGAGACAAGGGAGACGACAGAATCAGGCACGCCTCTGATGGTGTTGTCCCAATGGAATTCCTCTTGAGTGCGCGTTTCTAAATCGTGGACTCGGCTCCAGGTTGCCAGCGCTTGACCGCGCTGGACTTCGATGGCCTTGAAGATCGTCGTGACGGCGTAGACCGTAAGACCCATGAAGGCCAGCGCCTGCACAAGTGACGCGAATCGATCCATGGAGGAAGTCTCAGCGCTCTTCATGATGATCAACGCTGCGGCGGCAAACGGCAGGCTTAACGGAAGCCATGCGTAGACACGTGGCGGAAGCGCCAGCATTGCGATCACAGTTGCCACGAAGCCGGCATTCACCAGCCAATAGAAGGTGATGGTTCCGGCCTCGTCATGCCCGGCGGAGTGATTCTCATGCAATGCGGGGATCAACAGGACGAGAAATGTGATGGCCAATGCCACGAAAGTGAGGATTGCCAACGGGCGCATGAACCAGGAATCCCACCAGAGAGCTCCAGCGATCACGCATGCCGCAAACACCAGATAGGCGCTCAACAAGATCCACCAATGTGCGTACAGCGTGCACACCATTCCCACGGTTGCCAGGCCAAAATAAACTGGACTGATGGCGGCCAAGCGCGCCGAGCGTGGTCCGACGACGACATTGAGAACCGGCGGACCAGTCTCTGGTTCAACAATGACGGCTTCAATGGGCACGGTCAGTTCTACCTCAGTGCCCTCCCCCGGCTCAGAAGTCACCCTGACAGATCCGCCCAAGATTTCAATTGGCTCCTGGATTGCCTGCTTCAGACCAAAGCGCTGATCTGCAACTCTGGAGAATCCAACCCCGTGGTCAACAATTCTCACGAAGACAGATGCGCCTCCTTGGAAGAGGTGGATCTCAGCACGGGTTGCGTGCGCGTGCCGCAACACATTGCGAAGCGCTTCAACAATGGCATCACGCAGCGCTCCAGCAGCAATCGCAGAGACCTGGACATCCGCTTCACCAAGGATCTCAACAAGCAATTGCCCCTGCATCACATCGGCTGCGTCGAGCGCGACTGTTTCCACGGCAACCGCGGTCACGTATCGCGACCCAGGATCAAGGTGGCCGAGGTCGGACTTGCATGTTTGCTGAACAAGACTCCGATTGGTTCGGCCAACTCCACTTCCGACCGCGAACAGGGTGTTGAGCATGGTTTCGTGGAGCCGACGTTGGCTCTGATGCTGCGCCGCCAGTACGGATTGATCCCGTCGGCCGTTCAGCAGCGCCTGCTGAGCGGAGACGAATTCGTCATCTGTTGCCTTTGCAGACGCCGCCCAGTTGTTGCGCCAAATAGCCAGTCCAACGCCAGCCACCAGCAAGAATGCAGGCCCCGCCCAGAGCCCGATCACGGGAAGTGAATTATCTGAGATGGCCACCGTCGGTCGGGGCAGGTAAATCTGCGCAATGTCCAGCGCAACCACGTAGCCAATTACCCACAGAGCTCTCGGCAAAGGCATTGCGATAACCGCGCCCAGGATGGCACTGATACCGATGAGACCCATGTCTATCCATGGAAGAAGACAGGTCGTGCTCAACACATACGGTGCGGCGAGGAGCCCCACCAAGGCGTAGCACTGAATCCCCGCACGTTCGGCTGCAAACGCCGGGAGAAAACCGCAGCACCAAACTGCGATGCTGGCAAACAGCACCAAAGTCGAAGCAGTGCCCACGAGCGCAAGATTTGGGACAAGAGTAAGAGCAAGTGTTGCGTAGGCCGTAATTCCGGCCACAATCAGAACGAGATTAGCCAGGCTTCGAAGCGCTTCTCCTGCGCCAGGAAGTTGCGGCACAACTCGTTCCACGCCAAACCCCCCACTCTCGGGGCCGATAGTATCCAATTGCTGACACACACCGGGGGTTCGATTGGCGCTGCGCTTTGTGATTCTCGATGATCACCCATTGGTGCGACGAGCCCTCGCGGACAATCTCAGTCGCGGCTTCGGTGAGATCGAAATCTGTTACGAAGGTGCATCTGTCGCGCAGGCCGTAGTCAAAATCGACGCGGCTGGTTGCGACTGCGCAATCTTGGATCTTGACCTTGGCGATCACCGATCACCGGTGAGCAATGTCGAAGCCCTCCAAGCAAGCGGCGTGCCGATTCTCGTGGTCAGTGCGCTCGGCGATCCAGCTCTTGTGCGTTCAACGCTGCTGGCTGGAGCGCTCGGATTCATCTCCAAGCAGGCCGAGGTCGAACTGTTCATGCACGCAGTACAGGCCACCATCAACGGCGAGCAGTACATGTCGCCAGAGATCGCTGCAGCCTTGTTGGCGAGCCCCGAATTGACCGTAGAACTGTCCGAACGCGAACGAATGGCCATGACCCTGTATGCATCTGGCCTGAAGATGACCTCCGTTGCGCGACAAATGGATGTCTCCGTTGGCACTGCACAGGAGTACATCAAGCGAGTGCGAGCCAAATACGCAAGGTCTGGCAATCCGCTCTCGACCAAGACAGAGCTCTATCAACAGGCACGCTCGGAGGGCATGCTCCCTTGATCGCTACTCCCAGGCGAGTAGCGACGAACCCAGCGGTTGGGGTCCACGCACAAAACCAGGTCGGACGTCGGTCATCTGGATCAAACTGGGAAGATAGGTGATCTCACCAAAAGGACTATCGATCAGCGCTGTAGGCAGATCAACTTCACGCACAAGATCCGACCACGCCTTCGCTCCCGAAAGCGCTGCCTCGTCCAGCAATCCGATTTCTTGGGCCCACATCGCCATCCGAGTCAGTGAGACGCGCACCTGATAGCTGCCACCTTCATCAGCGCGCTTCAACAGCGCCGCGCTGACTGCTGCGGCGCCAACGTATCCGGCTAGATAGTCAGCAAAGATCGCCTGGACCGGCATCATCGGCGCATCGACTGCACCTTCAACGTCCACGTAGCCCGATACCGTCACCGCAAGCATGTCAAAGCCCCTGAAGTTCGCCCACTCCCCTTCAAAGTCGAAGCATCGAAGCTCGTGGGCGATGATGCCTGGCCTCATGGTGGCAAGGGTGCGCGGTGATATCCCCTTCTGATCAAGATTCAGGTAGGAGCAGGTGAAGACATCGGCATCTTGCAGGAGACGAGCGAACTGCTGATGATCTGCCGAATCTCTGAAATCACAGTAGGCCGCGCGCTTGCCGATATCTGTTTCCATTCGCCAGTTCATGTGGTCGGGATAGTCAACGCGCGAAAGATGGAGAACATCAGCACCGAATTCGGCAAGTGTCCGAGCGGTGATCGGGCCCCCAATGACATGGGTGCTGTCGAGCACCTTGATTCCGGCCAGTGGCTGTCCGCCAGCCGGCAGTCCGCTTGGTAGTGGAATTGGATCGCTCTCACCGATTTTGGTCAACTCAACAACTGGCTTGGCGGCCAAGCGTGCCCCAACGGGATGCAGACGCCATTCCTCAGGGGAACGGACAACACCGACCGCGCCGCCTTCGTCGCGGATGGCCAACTCGAGTTCTTCTGCGTTCCACTGCATGGTCGCTGCCTCGACTGCTCTCTGGGTCGGTGCGCACTTCAGCACGCGGTAGACAGCGTCGCCAAGCCGGGGGTAGAGCAGTTCGAACTTTATGAACCGGCCATCTTTAGTTGGGTAGAACTCACCAGCGATCGGGTCATCAAAGGAGCCCGGAGTACCGGTATCCGTGAAGCCCAACTGACGGCCATTCTGGCGCATGAACGCAACGCCGTGGTGTTGGTGCACAGCATTGGTGACATCCGTCCGCACGTCCTGCGGCTGACCACCGCGAGCAACCCAGATATCCCCAAGCGCCATGCCAAGGGAAGCCTGAGCAGCGGCCATGATTTCACCGAAACGATGACGGGAAGCCAGCACTGGATCCTGTCCAGTGATCCAGACCTTGCCGGAATACTTCGCCTCATTTCTACCCAGCGCAGTCTGGATCATGTCCAGGGCCTGTTGTGTGCTTGGGCTGTCTACCGTGGCCACTGCTGCTCCTTAGATGGAAAGTACGGCGAGATTAGCGGTGCAGGCCGGCGAGTCAGCAGAGGCCGGCCCTGATTTGCTCAGTGAACACTCGTTCACTACGATAGTTGCATGCCGCAACCAACTAACCTCCATCGCGAGCGGACCCGGGCTGTTGTTGCCGACGCCGTGCATGATTCTGCGAACTCTCAGGTCGCCTTCTCCCTGATCGAGCTCATGAACATCGGCAAGCGCTTCAACGCTCGCCAGCGCGAGCAGGCAACGGTCAATGCGATGCTCAGCAAGATCTCAAACGAAGGCCCGATGCGCTCGGCTGACCTTTCACAGTTCCTCATGCTGGACCCGTCGACTGTGAGTCGCCATATCTGTTCGATGGCTGACGATGGCCTTGTCACCCGCACCCCGGACGCCAATGACCGCCGGGTGCAGTGGGTCGACATTTCGCAAAGTGGCCGTGAGCACCTGCAAGCAGCTACACGTGCACGCGTAGCGCTTCTTGAGCAAGTCATGTCCCAATGGCCCGAGGCTGAACGAGTCGCACTTGGCCAATTACTCGAGAAATTCGTTCTGGATTTTGATCGCACCATTGCTGAATCGGAGCACGCATGAGCACTACCCAGGATCAGGATCCTGGTCTGACTGCAGATCCGGTTGCAGCACTGATTGCCGAGGGGGCACCTTCGGAGGATCGAATTGTCGGTCGACGACTTGCGCTGATCATGGGCTCGCTGATGCTCACGATGTTTCTCGCCGCGATCGACCAGACCATCGTGTCGGTTGCGCTCCCCACCATCACCAGTGACTTGAACGGCTTGAGCTCGCTGTCCTGGGTGGTGACCGCGTATCTGCTTGCATCAACTGCATCAACACCGATCTGGGGCAAGATTTCAGATCTCTACGGCCGCAAGATCATGTTGCAGATCGCCATCGTGCTGTTCCTGCTGGCTTCCTTCTTGGCAGGCGCATCCCAATCGATGGAATGGCTGATCCTGTCGAGAGGGCTCCAGGGACTCGGCGGCGGCGGAATCATGGTCCTGGCAATGGCGAGCATCGCCGACGTCATCCCGCCTCGCGAACGTGGCCGCTACACCGGCCTGTTCACATCAGTCTTTGCATTCGCCAGCGTGGCTGGCCCATTGCTGGGTGGATTCTTCGTTGAGTCACTGAACTGGCGATGGATCTTCTACATCAACATTCCGCTGGGTATCGCAGCCTTCTTCATCATCGCTGCCGTCTTCAATGTGCCAACCAAGAAGGTCCAGCACAAGATCGACTACATCGGTGCTGCGCTGATGGTCGCTGGCGTCAGCACACTGCTGCTCATCGCCGAGTGGGGTGGCAGCAGATACGACTGGGGCTCATCCGCGATTCTGCTGATGGCCGCCGCTGCAATCATCCTGCTGTCTGTCTTTGTGTGGCATGAGTTGCGAGTTGAGGAGCCCATGGTTCCGATGTCGCTGTTCCGCAACCCGATATTTGCCGTCTCCAGTTCTATTGGCTTTGTCGTGGGCCTGGCCATGTTCGGCGCGATCATCTTCATGCCGGTATTCATGCAGATCGTGCAAGGCGCGACACCGACTCAGGCCGGGCTCAAGATGGTGCCGATGATGGCCGGTATGGCTTCGGCATCCATCACCGTGGGTCAACTGACTTCACGACTTGGTCGATACAAGATCTTCCCGATTTTCGGAACGGCGATGGCCTTCACCGGAATGCTGCTGCTGAGCCGGATTCAAACCGAAACTCCCTACTGGTACCTCGCTGTCAGTTTGTTCGTTCTCGGCGTCGGCATGGGCTCCACGATGCAGGTCTTGGTGTTGTCCGTGCAGAACTCGGTGCATGTCAAGGATGTGGGTGTAGCCACCAGCGGCAGCACCTTCTTCCGATCGATCGGAGGAACCTTCGGCACTGCCGTGTTCGGCGCGATCATGGCGACACAGTTGACCAAGAACATCACTGAAGCGCTTCCCGCAACTACTGCCAGGAACACCGATGTCTCGCAGTTGACTGCGGCCATTTCTAAGATTGATTCACTGCCCGGGGCGCTGCATGACATCGTGCTTGATGCCTACTCCAGCGCTATGGCTCACGTGTTCCTTGTTGCCTCGCCATTGCTGCTGATCGGATTCGTGCTCGCGCTCTTCTTGAAGGAAGTTCGCTTGTCGCCACTGGTGGGCAAGGAACGCGAGTTGGAGCCCCTGCCATTCGATTGAGTTCGCTTCGAATCCACGCAAGCGCCGACACGATGCACGAGCCCTGACAGGTCAGTGCAAGGATCCGGACGTGACTTCGGGGGCCTTGGTCGGCATAGATGGCTACCCCAAGGGCTGGATCGCTGCCGTTCTTGCAGATCAACAGATCAGCTGGCACACCTGTGGTATCCACGAACTCAAAGCCACTGTGCGGAGTTGCTCAATCGTCGCAATCGATATCCCACTCAAACTGGTGGCGACAGGCTGGCGTGACTGTGACCGCCAGACCAAGGCTGCACTCGGCGCACATCACTCACGTGTGTTCATGATCCCGCCGCGCCCGGTGCTCGAACTGGGGCTGCAAGCTCCGAACGAAAGCACTCAGGCCCTCAGCATTGCACTCACTGGCTCCGGGGTGAGTCGTCAGGCGCTGGCACTGAGCGAACGAATTCTGGCTGCGAATGCTCTGCTACCTGACAAGCGATTGCACGAGGTACACCCAGAACTGGTCTTTGCCGCACTCGATGGCGGGGTCGTCCCGCCACCGAAGAAGAGCGCGCGGGGAGTCGGAACGCGTATTCGCATTCTTGATCCTTGGCTCACCACTCTTGGAACGAGCTGCGCTCTCCTGATGAAGAACTGCCCACCTGACGTGCCAGTCGACGACGCTCTGGACTCACTTGCCGCACTGGCTGGCGCACTTCGCATTGATCACGGCATTGCCCAGCGCTGGCCCGCTAAAGGCCGAGGACCAACCATCTGGGCCTAGTCCACGACTGGACCCAGGGTGCGCGCACGCTTGATCTCAACAACGCCAGGCACCTGAGCTACCAGTACAAATCCGTCCCAGAGATGGCCGGCATCTTCACCACGGGGAATCGGCGTGATGATCGGACCGAAGAAGCCAACCGGCTTTCCATCAAGTCCTTCAATTGCGATCACCGGCGTGCCGACACCGGCACCGGAGATTTCCACTGCCGTGGCATGCGCGGCGCGCACGAGCTGGTCGTACTGCGGATCATCTGCAGCCGACGCGAGTTCGGCTTCGAGCCCAACTTCGGCTAGCGCTTCGGCAATGACCGCGTCCATGTCCTTGCGCTTGTCCACGTGAAACCGTGTTCCCAAAGCGGAGAAGAGGGGGAAGACAACGGCGTCTCCGTGCAATTCTCGCGCGCGACACAGAACGCGAGCCGGACGCCAAGTGCGCGCGATGAGTCGCTTGTAGTCCTCGGAGACATCATTGTTCTCATTGAGCACGCCCAGAGACATGATGTTCCAAGTAACGCTGACGTCTCGCACCTTCTCGACTTCGACCATCCAGCGCGAGGTGATCCAGGCCCAAGGGCACATCGGATCGATCCAGAATGTTGCCTGCATCAGTCGCACACCACTCTCGCTTGGCGTTCCTTTTTCAATTCATAGAAACCTGGGTGCGAGGCAAGAATCAACAGGCCGTCCCAGAGGCGACCGGCAGCTTCACCGCGCGGGGTCTGCGTCACCACTGGGCCGAAGTAGCCGACCCGCTCACCACCTGGCCCGGGAATGCCAATGATCGGTGTGCCGACTCCTTCACCACCGAGCAAGAGCGCCGCGTCATGACTCGCACGCACGGCAGCATCGAATTCTGTCGTCTCTACCGCCTGTGCGACAGAGGAAGACAAGCCGCATTCGGCAACTGCTTGCGCAATGACTGCCGTGATATCTGAATTGCCCTGGACATTGATCCGCTGCCCGATGGCGAACAGCAATCTGCGAGCAGACTCATCTCCGCCTTGAGCGCGAGCAGCTTCGATTGCGCGCACCGGCTTGATGCTGGCAGCGGCGCTATCGTCGAGCAGCCCAAGGGACATCACCCGCCAGTGCACTTCAATGTCCCGCATGCTCTGCACCTCTTGGAGCCACCGCGCCGTCACCCACGCCCAGTCACACGACGGGTCGATCCAGAAGTCAACGGAAGTGGTCACACCGCCACGCTAGCTCAGCGGCAAACAGAGGATGGCAGGATCGGCTCATGGCGAACAACGAGAACCTCACCCGGGCAGAGGCAGCCGAACGCGCGGCACTGCTGAGCAGTCACCGATACGTCGTGGATCTGGACCTCTCGGGATCTGGAGCGACCTTCCCGGTGACCACCACCGTGACATTTGGCTGTGTGACTCCGGGTTCATCAACCTGGCTGGACCATATTGCTGATGTGCAGTCAGTCGAGCTCAACGGCGAACAACTCGATGTGTCCAAAGTCGTCAACGGCGCCCGCATCGAGTTGCCGAACCTGCTCGCGGACAACACCGCAAGGATCACCGCCAATGCCACGTATATGAATACCGGTGAGGGTCTCCACCGTTTCGTTGATCCGGTCGACAATGAGACCTATCTCTACACCCAGTTTGAATCTGCCGACGCCCGCCGGATGTATGCCTGCTTCGAGCAGCCAGATCTCAAGGCCGAATTCGAACTTCGGGTCACAGCCCCTTCGCATTGGCAGGTCGTCTCCAACAACCCCTCCCCCGCAGCAATTCCAGTGCGCGAAGGCGTCTCCCGCTGGGAATTTGCTGCCACACCGGTGATGTCGACCTACATCACCGCAATCGTGGCCGGGCCCTACCACCGCGTGGACGACGTCTATGAAGGGGCCCATGGCAGCTATCCGCTGGGCGTCTACTGCCGCTCTTCTCTGGCGCAGTACCTGGACGTCGATGACATCCTGCTGATCACCAAGCAGGGCTTCGCCTTCTTCGAAGAGCAGTTCAAAGTGCCCTACCCATTTGCCAAGTACGACCAGCTTTTTGTACCCGAGTTCAACGCAGGTGCCATGGAGAACGCCGGCTGCGTGACATTCCTCGAAGACCTCATCTTCCGGTCACGAGTGACCGACGCTTCATACGAACAACGCGCAAACACCATCCTGCACGAGATGGCACATATGTGGTTCGGCGACTTGGTGACGATGACCTGGTGGGATGACCTCTGGCTCAATGAATCCTTCGCGGAGTGGGCTGCGCACTATGCCAACGTTCACGCCACCCGCTACAGCGATGCATGGACCACCTTCGCCAACCAGCGCAAGGCATGGGCCTATCGGCAGGACCAGCTGCCATCAACTCATCCGATCGCAGCTGACATGGTCGACTTGGACTCAGTTCGCGTGAACTTCGATGGCATCACCTACGCCAAGGGTGCCTCCGCGTTACGACAGCTCGTTGCATGGGTCGGCGAAAAGGAATTCCTCGACGGTCTGCACCAATACTTCGTCAAGCACGCATGGAAGAACACCCAGCTGCCCGATCTGCTTGTGGAACTCGAGGCAACGTCGGGACGTGATCTGTCCTCATGGACAGATGAATGGCTCAAGACCAGTGGAGTCAACCTCCTGCGTCCCCTCGTGGAAATCGACGCTGAGGGCAGGTACACGTCAGTCGTGGTCGAGCAGGAGCCACCGACCTCACCAGCTGGCATCACTCCGATCTTGCGCTCGCATCGACTGGGCATTGGGCTGTACGACCTCAGCGGCGATCGTCTGCTGCTGCGCAAGCGAATTGAAGTGGACATCAACGGGGCCAGAGCTGACATCGCCGAACTGGTAGGCCTGAAGCAGCCCGACCTCCTGCTGTTGAACGACGGTGATCTCACCTTCGCCAAGATCCGGCTCGACGAACGCTCCTGGTCCACTGCAGTTGATCACCTCGGTGACATCGACGACTCGCTTGCACGAGCGGTGATCTGGGGTGCTGCCTGGGACATGACCCGAGACGCTGAAGTCTCCACAGGCGACTACCTCGCTCTAGTCCTCAGTGGCACGGCACACGAGACAGATATCGGCGTGGTCCAAGGCGTACTTCGACAGCTGAAGAGCGCAATTGATCAGTATGCCTCCATCGCGAATCGCGATGCCTATAACGATCGACTGGCAACGGCCATGCTGGAACTGGCTCAAGCAGCAGAGGCCGGAAGCGATCATCAGCTTGCGTACACAAGAGCATTTGTCGGCGCTGCACGCACCGATGCGGATCTCGCAGTTGTTGCTTCACTTCTGGACGGCAGCACGTCATGGACCGGCCTTGAGGTCGACACTGATCTGCGTTGGTTCTTGCTTCACCGACTGGTCGTCACTGGCAAGCTCGACGAATCCGCCATCGATGCCGAGCTCGCGACCGACGACACCGCCACAGGTCGCCGGCACGCAGCATCAGCAAGGGCAGCTCGGCCAGAACTCCAGGCCAAGGAGACGGCCTGGAACGATCTGTTCGAGCGCACCGACCTTCCCAATGCCATTGTCGGTGCGACACTTGCCGGCTTTGTGCAACCTGACCAGCGCGCACTGCTCGCGGAGTTCCGTCAGCGGTACTTCACGCAGATTGCCCGGATCTGGCGTGATCGCACGCATGAGATCGCCCAGGAGCTGACCGTCGGCATGTACCCATTCCTGCTGGCCGACACCGAGACTTTGCGCCTCACCGATGAGCTGCTGGCCAGCCCCGAAGCGGCAGACCTGAGTACCGCAGGCCGCCGTTTGATCAGTGAGGGTCGCGATGGAGTTGAGCGCTCCATACGCACCCAGGCTCGCGATGCCTAACTAGGAGAGCAACGAGCCGACGAAATCTCGCACCGCAGGCGTCCGCGCAAACAAGTCTTCCAGCAGCACAGGGGTGCCTTGGGCATCAGTCATCGGGACCCGCCAGTTCGGGTACTCCTGATCTGTGCCCGGCTGATTCTGTGCCCGCCGGTCCCCGATCACATCTGGCAGAGCAATGCCCAGCAGTCGAGCCGGTGACGCGGCCAGGGCTCGATGAAGAGCAAGAGCCATGGCATCAAGGCCGGCATCGGTGCTCAGATCCGCATCCGCAGCCAACCATTCGCGCTCGCGCAGGTACGTGGCCCATTGCTCGCGGTCCTTGCTGGCATTGGCTCGTTCGTCTTCAAGTGTCTGTGAAAGCAGATTCAATTCATGGCGAATACGCACGTGCTCATCGCGAAGAAATCCAGCTGTCGGCGGCAGGTCATGAACGGTGACTGATGCGAGTACTTCACGTCGCCAATCGGTCGGAACCTTGATCGCGCCGGACTCCCACTGCTCGAACCACAGAATGCTGGTGCCCAGAATTCCGCGCTCACGCAAGACTTCTTGCACCCAGGGCTCGACTGTGCCCAGATCTTCGCCGATGACCAGCACCCCTGCGCGATGGGCTTCCAGAAGCAGTATGCCGATCATTGCCTCGTGGTCAAGGGTGACAAAGGTGCCTTGATCCGCAGGCATGCCAGACGGGACCCACCACAGGCGGAACAGCCCCAGCACATGATCGATGCGCAGGCCACCCGCGTTGCGCATCACTGTGCGCAGCATGTCGCGATACGGAAGGTAGGCAGACTCGGCCAGTGCCTCAGGCTGCCAAGGAGGCTGGTGCCAGTTTTGCCCGAGCTGGTTGTACATGTCAGGCGGCGCTCCAACACCCATGCCCTGTGCGAGCACGTGGCGCAGCGACCAGGCATCGGCGCCTTCAGGGTGCACGCCAACAGCAAGATCGTGAATGATGCCGACGGCCATGCCTGCGGATCTTGCGGCTGCTTGGGTAACCGCCAGCTGCTCATTGAGGATCCACTGCATCCACATGTGGAACTGCACGTCCAGTGAGTACTCGTTCAAGAATGCACGTAGTGCCGGCGAATGCGGATCGGCATAGATCTCTGGCCAGTCTGCAGGCTTGTGCCCGAAGACATCACACAAGGTTGACCACAGGCCGAAGTCAACTAATCCTTGGCCTTCATTCACACAGTATTCGGCGAATTGCGCTGCTCGTTGCTGAGAAAGCCCCGCCTGGAATATCCGCAGGAGTGCATCGCGCTTCGCCGTCCAGACCGCATCTCGCTCCAGGTACTCCGTTGATCGGTTGGTGACCTGGAGCCTTGCCGCCAAATGTCCGACGTGTTTGCGATCCTTGCGACGCAGACTCAAGGCCTCGGGGATGTCTTCGATTCGCAGATACATCGGATTGGCGAAGCGCCGGGTGACGGGCAGATATGGCGATGGGGCCATCGGCCCTGAAGGGGCCGCCGCATGCAGCGGATTGATGAGCAGGAAACCCGCTCCGAACTCCTTTGCGCTCCACGCTGCCAACTGCCCAGCATCATGCAGATCGCCAAGGCCCCAGGATTGCTGCGAACGTGTGGCGTACAACTGCGTCATGAATCCCCACTGGCGCTCGCCCGCCATGACTTCGGGCTGCAAGCGATCGGGAGTCATGGCCAAACTCGTGGTGGCTTCTACATCACCCGAGAGTGCGTGAACCGTGTAGTAGCCAATTGGCAGATCAGCCGGAATGGCAAAACTCGCCTCACCAACCATTGCGCCATCGACTTCCAGCGGTGCAACCCAGAAATCCATCTGAGTGAGTTCCGTGCGCACGCCCGAGTCAGAGCTCACCCACGCTTGCGCTGGTTGTCCATCTGGTACATGCACCCAGAGTCGACGCTCCTGGCCCTGCACGCCAACGACGTACACGGGGAGCATTCGACGCCAATTGCGCAGCTGCACTTCAACCAAGGACTGTTCGATCTTGTCAAGGGACGAGGTGTCATGTCCCATTGAAGTCAGCACAGCCAGGAGCGTGTCCGGCTGAACCTCGATCTGATTGCCAGCCTGATCCCAGTACTCGGTGGCCACGCCGCAGGCAGCCGCCAACTCCACCAATCCGGGAGGTCGAGTGGAATCTGTCATGAGCACCTCACCAGTTCGCTGGATGTCGAGTATTCCAAGGCTGCGCAGTCTCAAGTTGAGCGGCCAGTGAAATCAGCGTGTATTCGTCATATAGGCGACCAATCAATTGGATACCCACGGGCAGCCCGGCTGCGGTCCATTGCACCGGCACGCTGATGGCCGGCTGCCCAGTGAGATTGAAGGGAGCAGTGAACGGCGTGAACGCCGTCTGGGCTGCGAAGTCTGCTGCCGGGTCTGCATCATTGCGAAGAGCACCAATTGCAGATGGAAGCTGCGCCAGAGTCGGTGTCAGGATCACATCGACATCGCTTGTGCTCTGCATCGCCTTTCGCGCAAGAGTGCGCAGAACTGAGACGGCGACAGTGAGCTCTGGACCTGTCACCCGACTTCCCTCAGTTCGCAACCAGCGTGTCAGTGGGGTGACCTGCTGCTCTTGAACGGCATCGAGAGGGATCGCAGCAGCTAGGCAGCTCCACAACATTTCAAAGACCGCGAAGAGCTCTGGATCAAAAGGCATAGCGATGTCTTCCACCCGATGACCCAACTGCTCAAGAAGAGTCGAAGTGCGCTCGTATGCAAGCAGGCATTCGGGATCAACCTCGGTCTCAACCAGGATTGGCGTGGCAAGGCGTCCGATGCGCAGCTTGGGCGGGTCTTGCTGACTGGCCTGGAGAAAGGAAGACCCGCGAGCCAACGCTGGTGCTGGCGATCGGTCGCCGACGAAGGAACCACTCAGAGCGTCCAACACTGCTGCGGCATCTGCAACAGTTCGAGCCAGCGGGCCTTGCACGCCGAGTTCTCCGATGCTTTCACCAGCCGGCCCAACTGACACTCGCCCACGACTTGGCTTGATGCCAACGAGGCCGCAGCAGCTTGCTGGGATGCGAATCGAGCCGCCGCCATCAGAGCCAACAGCAGCAGCAACGAGCCCCGATGCAACAGCGGTTGCCGCCCCACCGCTGGAGCCTCCCGCCGATCGAGCCAAGTCCCAAGGCGTGCGGGCAGGCGGGCAAACATTGGACTCGGTGTAGGCGGGCAATCCAAATTCCGGGGTATTCGTCTTGCCCGTGAATACAAAGCCAGCCTCACGCATGCGGATCACTGTGTAGTCGTTGGTGTGAGGAACAAAGTCAAAGGCCAGCGACCCCATCCGGCAGCGCACACCGGCCCAGGAGTTCAAATCCTTGGGTGGGATGACCACACCGTGCAGCGGCGAAAGCCCGACCCGCTCTCGTTCGCCGTCAGCTGTGATGGCTTGCTGGCGAGCCAATTCGGGGGTGCGAATAGCAAAGGCACCAAGCTCTTCGTCGAGTAGTTCGGCGCGGGCCAGGTAGTGGTCAGTGAGCTCAAGGGATGAGACCTCACCACTGGCGATCGCCTGGCCCTGCTCAAGAGCCGTGAGGTCATGCAACTGCGCCACAGGAGCAGCCTATGGTGGATACGTGACCAAGCCGACCTACCCGATTGCCCCGCGCTCCGATATTGCGGACACCTATCACGGGACTGTCGTGCCCGACCCGTATCGCTGGTTGGAGGATTCCACGGACCCCTCCACGCGTGTTTGGCTTGAGGCACAGGCGCTGCTCATGCAGGAAGAGCGCGGTGGCTGGACGATGCGCGAGCAGTTCGCCGAGCGCATGGAGCTGTTGCTGGGCGCTGGCACGATTTCACCGCCGTACTACCGCGGTGACCGCACCTTCTTCCTGCGCCGCCTGCCTGGCGAGCAGTTCGCCTCGCTCCTGGTACGCGAGAACGGTGAGGAGCGCACCCTCATTGATCCGATGGCGCTTGATCCCAGTGGCCTCACGACTCTCGACAGCTGGCAGCCCACCAAAGAGGGCGACCGAATTGCGTATCAGATCTCCGTAGGCGGAACAGAGGAGTCCGTGCTCTATGTGATGGACGTTGCAAGCGGCGAGATTCTGGATGGTCCACTTGATCGTTGCCGCTTCTCACCCATTGCGTGGCTGCTTGGTGGTGACGCCTTCTACTACGTGCGACGCATTGCACCTGAACTCCTGCCACAGTCGGAACAGAACTTCCATCGTCGCGTCTATCTCCATCGCGTTGGATCCGATGAAGATCAACTGGTGTTCGGTGCTGGCATGAACAAGACGAACTACTACGGCGTGCACGTCAGTCGCGACGGCCGATGGCTGGAGATCAGCGCATCTGAAGGCACCGAGCCACGCAACGATCTGTGGGTTGCAGACTTGCACGAGTGCTCCCCCGAGCAGCCATCGTTCACCCTTGTGCAGGGTGATGTCGATGCGCAATCCTCGATTTCCTTTGGGCGAGATGGGCGCATCTATGTTTCCACTGACCTTGATGCGCCTCGCGCACGTCTTGCCTTGGTTGATCCGAACGACTGGTCCAACTGGACTGATCTCATCCCAGAAGATCCCGGTGCAGTGTTTGACTCCTTCGCCCTTCTCGACGGCGACGAACTCGAGTTTCCAATGCTCGTGGTTTCCAGAACCCGTCATGGGGTCGGCGAAATGGCATTGCACCGAGCCGATGACGGAAGCTTCATAGAGCAGATCGCGTTGCCGGGTGCCGGCACGACAAGCGGACCCATCGAGCACATCGATGGCGGCCCCGTCATCTGGTTTGTCTACACCGACCACGCAACAGTTCCGCATGTGTACCAATTGGATGGACGCACCCGCGAGGTGACGCTCTTTGCATCGCCACCTGGGGCAGTCGACGTCCCCAAAGTTCACTCATCGCTTGTCACCTACGAATCGCCAGATGGCACGGTCGTGCGAATGTTCATCATCTCGCCGACACAAGCACCCGATAGACCGCGTCCCACAGTGTTGTACGGCTACGGCGGCTTCGGAATTGGCATGACACCGGGCTACTCCGCTGCCACTTTGGCCTGGGTGGAGGCCGGAGGCGTCTGGGCCGTTGCCTGCCTGCGAGGTGGCGGTGAGGAAGGCGAGGAATGGCACCGCGCCGGCATGCTGGATCGCAAGCAGAATGTCTACGACGACTTCCATGCAGCTGCTCGCTATTTGGCGGTCGAGGGCTGGACCACCCCACAGCAACTCGCGGTCTACGGCGGATCCAACGGCGGCTTGCTCGTTGGTGCAGCAATTACGCAGGAACCCACGCTCTTCAATGCCGTGGTCTGTGTCGCGCCCTTGCTCGACATGATTCGATACGTCGAATCCGAGCTCGGACCCACGTGGACAGTTGAATATGGTGATCCGAGCGATCCCGAGCAGTTCAAGTGGCTCATCAACTACTCCCCGTACCACTGCGTGGATGAGTCGGTCGATTACCCCGCGACAATGATTGCAGTGTTCGACAACGACACGCGCACCGATCCGATGCATGGGCGCAAGATGGCCGCCGCATTGCAGGCCGCTACGTCCGGTGACCGTCCGATCCTGCTGCGCGCTGAAGGAGATGTTGGTCACGGTGCACGCTCGATGAGCAAATCTGTTCAGGAATCTGCTGAGACCCTTGCCTTCATGGCAAGGTGGACAGGAATGCAGGTCTGACGATGCCGATGATTACGCTGGCTGAAGAGCAGTCCACTTGGGATTCCATCTGGACCACCATCACAGAGTGGCCTTGGAACATCCCCTTCAAGCTGCTGATCATTGTGGTGAGCGCCGTCGTGGCACAGCTGGTCATCACGCGCGCCATTCGAAGAATCGTTGCCAGCATGGTGTCCAGGTCCCGTGCCCCCCGTACGAGCGACTTGAGATCGCTGGACAGCACTTCAGAACTGACCGCTGTCGTCATGACTCAACGCACCGAGCAGCGTGCCCAAGCTATGGGTGCGCTCCTGCGCAGCATCTCGATCGTGACGATTTGGACAATCGCAGTGCTGACGATGATGACGACCGTCGGCATCAATCTGGCTCCACTGCTCGCCAGCGCCGGTGTCGTAGGCGTGATTCTCGGCTTTGGAGCACAGCAACTGGTGGCTGACTATCTCGCCGGCATCTCGATGATCTTTGAGGACCAACTCGGGGTCGGGGATGTCGTCAATGTCGGCACCGTCACAGGAACTGTCGAGGATGTGGCACTGCGCTGCACTCGCATTCGCGATTTCGACGGAACTGTCTGGTACATCCGAAACGGCCAGATGGCATTCGTCGCCAATCAATCCAAGGGCTGGACGATCGCACGCATCGATTTCCCACTTTCGTACGACGCCGATCTGGAGCAGGTCCGAGCAGTGATCGACGCCGAAGGCCAGCGCATGAGCGCCGATCCGCAGTACGACCGGATTCTGCTTGACGCTCCCTCGTATGCCGGAGTGGAAATCGTCCGAGGCGATGCAGTCATCATCCGTATCGTGGCCAAGACGGCCCCCGAGCAGCAGTTCATTGCAACGCGAGTGCTGAGGCAAGCCATGAAGCAGGCACTGGATGCCGCAGGCATCAAGATGCCGGTGCAGACCGTACGCTTTGCGCAGGATCCGCGCGGCGATCATCCAGAGACTCCGATGCAGCCATGACTCTCTGCTTGGTAACAGGAGCTACCGGTTACGTCGGAGGACGACTCATCCCCGAGTTGCTCGAACGAGGCTTCACCGTGCGAGTGCTTGCGCGATCGCCCGAGAAACTGCGTGACATTCCTTGGGTAGGACAGGTCCAGATCGTCAGCGGCGACGCATTGGATCCAGCATCAGTCGTGGAAGCACTCGATGGTGTCGATGTCGCCTACTACCTCCTGCATTCGCTCCAGCAAGGTCCGCAGTTGGAGCAGACTGAGCTTGCGATGGCACAGACCTTCGCCACGGCCGCGCAGCAGCAGTCGGTCGGCAAGATCATCTATCTGGGCGGCCTCGTTCCACCGTTGAGCGAGCAGGACATGTCACCTCACATGCGGTCGCGCATGAAAGTGGGGCAGGCTTTGCGGGCCTCTGGCGTGCCAACCATTGAGTTGCGTGCCGCTGTGATCATCGGCTCTGGTTCAGCTTCCTTCGAGATGCTTCGATACCTCACTGAGCGCCTGCCGGCGATGATCACTCCACGATGGGTACGTACGAAGACTCAACCCATTTCGATCCGCGACGTCTTGCGCTATCTGGTCAGCTGCGCAACCCTGCCCCCAAGCGTGAGTCGCTCATTCGATGTCGGCGGACCCGACGTGCTGAGCTACCAGCAGATGATGCAGCTCTACGCAAAGGTCGCCGGACTCAAGAAACGCATCATCCTTCCAATCAACCTGCTCTCCCCAGAGCTCTCCAGTCATTGGGTGAATCTGGTCACTCCAGTGCCACGATCAATTGCGCGACCATTAGTGCGCTCGTTGAAGCACGCGGCCGTTTGCTCCAACGATGACATCAAACAGTTCGTGCCCGACCCGCCCGGAGGGCTGCTCACCTACGAACAGGCGGTAGCAGCTGCACTCGCGCGTGTGCGGGATGCCAAAGTTGCCACTCGCTGGAGCGGCGCAACTCTGACCAATGTGGCAAGCGAGCCACTTCCCAGCGATCCGGATTGGGCTGGCGGAAGCCTGTACAACGACGTGCGTGAACTCAACAGCTCAGCGTCACCAGAGCAACTGTGGCGTGCTGTGGAGCGCATTGGTGGAGACCATGGCTGGTACGCGGGCAACTTCCTTTGGGGGCTGCGCGGCCTTCAGGACAAGCTCATCGGCGGAGTGGGGCTCCGCAGAGGTCGACGCGACCCAAATACGGTCATGATCGGCGAGCCCCTGGATTTTTGGCGGGTGGAGGAACGCGAGTACCCGTCTCTGCTTCGCCTGCGCGCAGAGATGCGACTGCCTGGCCGGGCCTGGTTGGAATTTCGGGTATCAGCCAAGGAAGACGGCGGATCTACCCTCAGACAGCGCGCTGTATTCGCACCGCGTGGACTCGCGGGGCACATCTACTGGTGGGCAGTTGCTCCGTTCCACGCATTCATCTTTCCGCCAATGGCGCGCGGCATCGTGGAGCATGCGGAAAGTACGCCTGAGTCATCAGGCACAATCGACAAGTGACAACCGAACCCACGCCATTCGAACTCTTCGGTGGTGCCGACTTCTTTCGCAGTCTCGTGCATTCCTTCTACTCCAAGGTTGCGACTGACGAAATCCTTCGACCCATGTACCCGCCAGCTGATCTGGGACCAGCCGAAGATCGGCTGCGCATGTTTCTTGAGCAGTACTGGGGTGGCCCCAAGACCTACGGGGAGTTACGAGGTCATCCGCGGCTACGCATGCGGCATGCTGACTTCCACATCGACTCTCGTGCAAGAGATCGCTGGCTTGTGCTGATGCACGCTGCCCTGGAAGAGCAGGACATTGCCCACGAGTACGGCCAGGAACTTTGGGAATACCTCGCCTCAGCGGCGTTCGCAATGCAAAACGTCGATGACGATCTGCCTCCACAGCAAAGCGGCCCGCAGAGCTAAGGGGCGCTAGGAAGCGGGCTGCTCCAGTGCTGCTTCCAGAATCGCACGGACATCATCGGCGATCTCACAAGAGACGCCGCCAGATGTGGCAACCATCGTGCTCTTGGCTTCGAGTGAGACCCGACCCTGCTCGTCATAGAGCACATAGTTGATGTCGTAGGACTTGGTGCCAATGCGCGAAACCCAGGCGTCAATCGGCACGAGCTCAGAGCCATGAAGAAGTGAAACCTTGTAGTTGATCTCCATCTTGGCAACAACCTGCCCGAAAGAAGCAGCACGCTCCTTCATCAGGACATTCTTGAGATTGACGCGTGCTTCCTGAATGAATTGGCTGTAGTTCACGTTGTTCACGTGACCTTGCCCATCAAGGTCGCTGATGCGCCGCTGCATCATGAGTCGTACGACAGTCATATCTACCCTCGGGTCAGTTTGCGGTACGTGGCGCGATGCGGACGAGCCGCTTCTGCACCCAGACGCTCGACCTTATTGGCTTCGTAGCTCTCGTAGTTGCCTTCGAACCAAAACCATTCAGATTCACCCTCGTAGGCCAGAATGTGTGTGGCGATACGGTCAAGGAACCAGCGATCGTGGGACGTGATGACTGCGCATCCTGGGAACTCAAGCAGTGCGTTCTCAAGGGATCCGAGAGTTTCAACATCGAGGTCGTTCGTCGGCTCGTCAAGCAGCAGCAGGTTGCCACCCATCTTCAACGTGAGAGCCAGATTCAGCCGGTTGCGCTCACCGCCTGACAGCACCTTGGCGGCCTTCTGCTGATCGGGGCCCTTGAAGCCGAACACTGAGACATAGGCCCGGGAAGGCATTTCCACGTTTCCAACCTTGATCCAATCAAGGCCGTCAGAGACGATCTCCCACACGTTCTTGGAGGCATCCAAGCCGGAGCGGTTCTGGTCAACGTATGAGAGTTTGACGGTCTCGCCGATCTTGAGCTCACCTGATGTGGGCTGCGCATCGATGTCGCCTTCGCTCGTGGCTGCATCAACGATCATCTTGAACAGGGTCGTCTTGCCGACACCGTTGGGACCGATGACGCCGACGATGCCGTTGCGCGGCAGAGTGAAGCTGAGATTGTCGATGAGGATGCGATCGCCGAAGGCCTTGGTAAGACCATTGGCTTCAACCACAACTGCGCCCAGACGAGGGCCGGGTGGAATCTGAATCTCTTCCATGTCGAACTTGCGTGCCTTATCGGCCTCGGCTGCCATCTCTTCATAGCGATCAAGTCGGGCACGGCTCTTGGTCTGGCGTGCCTTGGCATTTGAGCGGACCCATTGGAGTTCGTCGGTCAGGCGCTTTTGCAGCTTGACGTCCTTTTGGCCTTCGACCTTCAGACGAGTGGCCTTGGTCTCCAGGTAAGTGGAGTAGTTGCCCTCGTATGGGAACGCCCGGCCGCGGTCGAGTTCGAGAATCCACTCGGCAACGTTGTCCAGGAAATACCTATCGTGCGTGATGGCAATGACGGTGCCTGGGTATTTCTCGAGGTGTTGCTCCAGCCATTGCACACTCTCGGCATCAAGGTGGTTGGTCGGTTCGTCAAGCAGCAGTAGGTCGGGTTGGCGAAGCAGCAGTTGGCAAAGCGCTACCCGACGCTTCTCACCACCAGAAAGCACGCCGATCTCAGATTCGCCGGGTGGGCAGCGCAAGGCATCCATTGCCTGCTCGAGTTGCGCATCCAGATCCCAGGCGTTCTTGTGATCGATGGCCTCCTGCAACTGGCCCATCTCAGCAAGCAGCACGTCATAGTCAGCATCCGGGCTGGCCAGCTCAACGGAGATCTCGTTGAAGCGGTCAACCATCCCCTTGATTTCCGAGACGCCATCCTGAACATTCTCAAGCACCGTCTTGGTCTCATCAAGCTTGGGCTCCTGCTGCAAGAAGCCGACTGTGAAACCCTCCATGAGCATCGCTTCGCCATTGGAGACGTCATCCAAGCCGGCCATGATCTTGAGCAAGCTGGACTTGCCTGCTCCGTTGGGGCCGACCACCCCGATCTTGGCTCCGGGCAGGAACGAGAGGGTCACGTTGTCAAGAACGACCTTGTCGCCGTGCGCTTTGCGCGCCTTACTGAGGGTATAAATGAACTCGGCCATATACGCCAGCCTAATGGCCTGCCAATATGGCCGAGTTCAGAGCCAGAGCCGCTAGGCGCTGACGGGAACCTCGCTCATCTGGTCCGAACCAAGCCGTTCGAATTCCCCCATGATCTCGCCCGTCTCTGGATCAATCCCCTCAGGAACCTCATCAAGCTCAGCAATCGCCAGTTCTGCGCCTTGCAGGTCGGCAATGAGCCGCTCCTCGCTTTCGACAACGGCCTGACGCTTGACCCGACTGAACGTTGAGATTCCGCGAGCCAGATCTGGCCCAACCGAGCGAGCTTCAATGTCCTGGTAGCGAATGCGATGCGATGACTCCCCGCACGGACGTTCCACCTCACGAGATCGCAATCTGCCGTGCACAACGATCGGCATGCCCTTGGTCACTGACTGCACGACATTTTGAGCCATGTCGCGCCAGCAGGAGACGCCGAAGTAATGGGTGTCGCTGTCGACCCAGCGATCCGAGCCTCGGTCAAAGCGACGAGGGGTACAGGCAATACGGAATGAAGCAACGGGATCACCTGCCGCGCTGAACCTCAGCGAAACATCGCTGACCACATTGCCCACGACGGTAAGAGTGATGTCGTGCATAGGACCTCCTTGAGCGGATCGAGATAGTTCTCGATGTCGCAACCATGCAGAACCATTCACCGACTGTGAACCGATCAACTGGCGGCTGTGGACACGATCCGCAATCTCGAGCAACGTTCACATGCGGACTAGTCGGCGCTGCGTTGGAAGCCCCCACTCACGACCACGGAGTCAGCATCGCGAGCACGGGCATCGTCAAAGACGACATTGCCTGCGCTGCGCACCGTGATGTGGTTGACGTAGACACCTCGGCCCTGCCACAACGCTTGATTGGCTACTTGCACGCGCACCAGCAACTTCGATGATCCCTCGGGTGGCACCGGAAGACTCGCAATCGCGTTGGACCAGCCAGGCTGATTCAGGCCAGTGAATGTTCCGACTGCGTGCCTGACCACAGAGTTGCCCTGGCGAAGGGCGAATGGCAGTGGCTGCCAGCTTTGACCTTGATCCACTGAGGTCTGAAGAGTTCCCAATTGCGCCTGAGGTCCGGCTTGCGAGGGGATGAGTCGGTACCAAAGGTTGAAATGCAATTGTGCTGACCGATCATTCGAACCAAGCTCGACCGGCACAGTCAGTGTGGAAGCTTGAGTGCGCACAGCCATGTCGAGCGGGCTGGTCGGCATGCCAGAGAACCACGAGTACTTCCCCTCAAGAGGGCGCACCGCGACAGCTCTGGCGACATCATCGGCAACCGCTCGTCGTTGCGGATTGTTTCCGTAGGAACCTGTCCAAGTGCGAGTCGGATGCACGCGATTGGTCAGCAGGATCACGAATGTGTCGTCGACCGGGTTGATGACGATGCTCGTACCTGTGAATCCGGTATGGCCGATCGTGTGCAAGGTGTCCATTGCGCCGAAGTAATCTGGGTACTGGTTGATCTGCATGATCAGGCTGTGACCCTCGCCTGGATATGCCCTGTTGTAGTCGCGGAAGAATCCATCAGCCCACGCTCGAGGCACGACTCGGACGCCGCCGTAACTGCCGCGATTGAGAATCATCTGGCTGAAGATCGCCAAGTCATGTGTCGTGGAGAACAGTCCTGCGTGACCAGCAACTCCGCCAAGCGCCCAAGCGTTCTCATCGTCGACTGATCCCCACACCATTCCCCGAGCCGGCTCCAGCGGGGGCACTTGATACTCGGTGGCCGCGATCCGATACCGAAGGCTGCGTGGCGGGTTGAACATAGTGTTGCGCATGCCCAGCGGGCCAGTGATGCCTTCGCGAATTACCCGGCTCAAGCCGTACCCAGTGACGCCTTCAATCACTCGCTGAAGGGTCAAGTAGTTCACGTCCGAGTAGAGATATTGAGCTCCAGGTGCGGCAATAGGCACGGTCGCCATAACCGCAGCCCACCGCTGCTCGTTGCTGGTGTACACCGGACTCCAAAGTGCGGGCACCGGATCGGCTGGCAGACCAGAGGTGTGGGTCAGCAGCATGCGGATGGTGATGGAGCCTTTGCCGGCCTGTGCGAACTCGGGCAGGTAGCGCGCAACAGGTGCTTCCAGCCTCAGTCGACCGCTAGCCATGAGCTGGGTAGCAGCCGTCGCGGTGAAGGCCTTGGTGAGGGATGCCAGATCAAACATGGTGCGCTCGCGCACGGGTAACCATTTGTCGCGTGGCAGTTCACTTGATGCATTCGCATATCTCAGCGCGAACCCGGTACTGAATGACTCAGCGATCACCCCATGTCTGGCGGCAACGACTGCGGCTCCCGCATACGCCGGATGGCCGTAGGACTGCGTAGCCAGGCCCTCATTTACATCAGGCCTGATCTGATCAAGGTACTTGGGAATGAAGCCAGCATCCTGCGCAGAACCTTCGATGAGCTGCGCATTGCTGACCGTGTTCGCGCCCGCTGACATAGGGCCAGCAGCAACCAGGAGGACGAGGATCAACGGCGTTGCGATGGCCACTCGAGCGCGCACGCAAGCAAGTATCCACAGCACCACAGGATCTACTCCTCAGACCCTTCCCCGCGCTAACCCGCCGAGTTGATGGCCTCGCTGACCGCTCGCGCCATTTCAACGGCAGCCGGGCTGCTTGCGATAGATGCCACATTGAAGCCCAACGATCGGGCTGCATCGGCCGTCGTTGGACCCGAGACAATGACCGGAATCGACGTCCTGGTACCAAGATGCTGTGCAACAGCACGCGCAGCGCTCGGGGAGCGCAAGATGATCGCACTGATATCACCGCTGCGAAGCAGCGAGGTAGAAATCGGCTCTGGTCGCACCACGCTGGTTTCATAGACCACACCTTCGGTGATCGACCATCCACGACTCGCCAGACCTTCGGGAAGGGCCCGCATTGCAATGCTCCCGTGCGGGAACACCAAGGTGCCAGCCTTCGTCGGCAACTCCGCCAAGAGACCCGCTGCGGATGGCAATTGCGGCATCAGATCAATCGATGCACCAAGTGCGTGCAGACTTTCGGCGGTCTTGGCGCCAATTGCTGCTACCCGCATCCCCTTGGATTGCGCTTCGGCGAGGACGCTGACCAATCGGTCACGTCCGACAAGTGACGCCCAGCTTGGCATTGCGATCTGAGAAGTGACCACAAGCCAATCGACGCCTTCTGCCATTTTGGACAGAAGAGTGTCGGCATTTGAACGCGAGAGCGAAGTAGACATGTTCAGGTATGAGTCGGTGATCGACCCGAGTCCGAGTGCAGCCAAGGCATCACGGTCGGCTTCATTGTCATTGGCGCGTACAAGGAGCACTGGATTGATGTCGCTGGCGAGCACGAGTTTTGAAGCAGCAAACAATCCCATCCCCCGTGCAATGGCGATCGAATTCGATTCGACGCTACGGGTAAGCCGAACTCGAGCATGCTGGTTCTCGTCGAAGAGCTCTGCAATCAGTGTGAGTTCTGCGCCGTCGTACGTGGCGTACGCACCGATGGCAGTCGTGCACTCAGCTGAGATACCGACAAGCACTTCACGCTCAGCGGCAGTGGTCAGTCGAGCAAACCGATCCTGCAGTCGAGCAAGAAACGCGACCAGCGGATCTCCTTCGCGGCACTCAACTGCAAGTGCGCCTTGGGCGGGGGCAGGAACCACCACCTCGGGATCAAATACCTCGCTTATGACATCTGTGCGCCCAATGCGCGCGATGCCCGCATATGCCAGCACGACCGCGTCGATATCGCCGTCGAGCGCCTTGCGGATTCGGGTGTCGATATTGCCGCGAATCGGCTCGATCCTCAGGTCAGGACGTTTCGCCAGCAGCATCGCTGAACGTCGAGGTGAGCTCGTACCAACTCGAGCGCCCTGAGGCAGAGTCGCCAGAGTCAGGCCATCTCGGCAGACCAGCACGTCTCGGGGATTCTCGCGTTCAGGCACAGCTGCCAACACGATGCCGGCTTCCGGTGCGCTCGGCAGGTCCTTGAACGAGTGGACGATGACGTCAACCTCACCCGCCAACAACGCACGACGAAGAGTTGAGACAAACAGTCCTGGATTGCCTGGCTGATTGAGCGATGTTGTCGTGTCATCACCATCAGTGCGGATATGGACTTCTTCCCACGGCCGCCCGGTGATCTCGGAGAGCGCATTTCCGACCGTAGCCGATTGCGTGCGGGCGAGCAGACTTGCGCGAGTGCCAAGTCGGATCGGATTAGCCACGGGCGTCGAGGTCAATACCAAAGAGCGTGTGAATCGCCTTCTGGTAGTCCGCGAAATCTCCGGTGCGGGCAAGCTCCTGCGCGCGAATTGAAGGTGTGTGCAAGATCGTGTTGGAGACTCGATGAAGGGCACGGGCAACTTCTTCGGCTGTGTCGGCATCAACGCGGGTGCGGATGCGCTCCATCTCCTCATTGATGATCGACATGACGTGCGTGCGCATGGCAACGACCGCGTGATCAGCGCTGCGACCGGACTCGGTGAGTTCGAATTCGGCTACGGCCTGCAGCACGATGTCCTGTGCTTCAAGGATCGCTGAGGAATGCTCACGCGGCGCGAACTCGCGAATGACTTCCAGATTGATGACATCAGCCCACGCACACTGCGCTACTTCAGGTGCAACATCCGGAGTAAGCGCCAGATCGATGATGGGAATCACTGGGATATCGCCAGACCCGCGCAGGCCTCGGGCCGCCACCATCACTGACTGGTCCACGAGATATTCAGAAGTGCCACTGCACGCGGCGATGAGTTGCGCATCAGCGATGGCCGCAATGAGCTGCTCGCTTTCGACTGGGACAAGTTCACGCGAATGCGCAAACTGTGCTGCACGACCAGACGAGGAATACACATGGATGTCCACGCATCCCAGCTTTTGCAGTGCCGCCGTGACCACGCGCGCATAGGAACCGGTACCAAGAATCAGGGCACGACGGCCTGCGAGCGAGCCATAGCGCTGCTCAGCAACATCCAGGCCCACGCTGACAATCGAACGGCCGGCCGCACCGAGTCCGGTTGAACTCGTCACCGCTTTGGAAGTCGCGAGTGCGCGCTGCAGGAGCCGCTCAAGTGTCGGTGAAGTGGTTCGCTCTTCCTGGGCTGTGGCAAGGGCTTGGCGAACCTGTCCGGCGATTTCGTCCTCGCCAACCACCATCGACTCCAGGCCAGATGCGACGGAGAAGAGGTGCTGGCCCACGGCTGTGCCCACAAGTACCCGCATGGCATCGACAACGAAATCTGGATCAAGGCGCGCCGCCTGCGCGACAGACGCGGTGGTGAGTTCGACCGCATCATGAAAGCGCTCGAGATCGAGATAGATCTCGAAGCGGTTGCAGGTGGACAGCACCACAGCACCATTGATGTCCGGGCTGGATTGGGTCAGCTTCCGGGCCAAGCCCTCTCCGGCGGCCGTAAGTCGTGAGACTTCGTCGAGGGTGACGTCATGATGGCTCGCGCCGACCATGACCATCACCATGCTGTGATTCTAGGGCCGAGCACGCCCAGCCATCGCGCGGAACCTTGCTCAGACGCGCTTCTACTAAGTTCTAGGCATGACTTCTCCAGATGGACTGCCTGCGCGGCACCCACTGATCGGCGGATCGACTTCCAATTCGGCTCTGATCACGGCATATCGAGGCGGACGCCCCAAGACTCGACCCATTTGGATGATGCGACAAGCAGGTCGTTCCCTGCCCGAGTACCGCGCGCTGCGCGAGGGCACAGCGATGCTGGACTCCTGCCTTCGACCGGACATGGTGGCTGAAATCACACTGCAGCCGGTTCGCCGCCACAAGGTCGATGCCGCCATCTTCTTCAGTGACATCGTTATTCCCTTGAAGCTCGCGGGCATCGACGTCGACATTGTCGCCGGGGTCGGGCCAGTCATGGGCGAGCCGATCCGAACTGCTGAGCAGGTCAAGAATCTGCCAGAGCTTGACCCTGCGGCCTTGGCACCGATCATCGAAGCAATCGGCATCCTGGTCGCAGAGTTGGGCCCGGTGCCGCTCATTGGCTTTGCCGGAGCCCCCTTCACTTTGGCTTCATATCTTGTTGAGGGTCGCCCCTCACGCGAATACCTCCACACCAAGGCACTCATGCGTGAGGATCCGCAGACTTGGCACGCACTGCTTGCCTGGGTAGCCAAGACCACGGGTGTCTTCCTTCGCACTCAAGCCATTGCGGGAGCAAGCGCCGTGCAGTTGTTTGATTCCTGGGCTGGCGCGCTCACTCTCGATGAGTATCAGACATTTGTCGCACCCCACTCAGCCGCTGTAATGCAGCAAGTTGAAGACCTGCCCGTTCCACGCATTCACTTCGGCACCAGAACCGGGCACCTGTTGGTTGCGATGCGCGACGTGGGAGCCACTGTCGTCGGCGTCGACCAGTTCACGCCGCTCGATATGGCAAACGACCTGCTTGGCGGTAGCACCGCGCTGCAAGGCAACATCGATCCAGAACTGCTTGCTGGACCTTGGGATCTCTTGGCTGCCAATGTGCGAGATGTCTTGAATCGCGGGCTCAGTGCACCCGGCCACGTGGTCAACCTTGGTCACGGCGTGCCACCAGACACTGATCCTGATGTGCTGACGCGCATGGTCGCTCTCGTGCATGAAGAAGGCTGACGCGTGACCGATCGTCATGATGTCGTCATCGTTGGCGGCGGCGCTGGCGGCCTTATGGCCGCCTTGGAGGCTTCCAACGCGGGACACTCTGTGCTCCTGCTCGAGGCCGGCAACCGACTAGGCGGAGCGGTCCAAGGAGTGAGCCTTGGCGGGGTGACAGTGGATGTCGGCGCGGAGTCGTACGCCATCACCCGCCCGGACACCTCGGCACTAATCGAGCAGCTTGGACTCACGCACCTCTCGGTTGAACCGCGCAGATCTGACTCACGCCTGGTAGTCCCTCATGGCACCTTCGCCATGCCGCACGCACTTCTGGGTATTCCCACCAACCCACTGGCACCTGAGGTTGTGGCGATCATCGGCAAAGACGCCGCTGAACTCGCTGCGCAGTTGGACGAGCAGCAAGTGCCGAAGGAGTGGGATCCAGCACTCACGCTGGGTGCGCTCGTCCGTCAACGTCTCGGTGATGCGGTCGCTGACTTGATCACCACTCCAGTCGTTGGCGGAGTACACGCACTGCATCCTGACCTTGCCGAAGCCGAGGCCATCAGCCCCGGAATCACGTCGGCGACTGTCAAGCACGGCGGGCTTGCCAATGCTGCGATGGCAATGCGTTCTGCTTCGGGGATTCCGGGTTCAGCCATCCGCGGACTGCGCGGAGGGATGTCCGTGCTTGCTTCCGCTGTGATTCAGTCACTTGAAGCCAGCGGCGTGGATCTGCGCACTGGCGTAACTGTGCTCAACGTTTCGCAAAGCGGAACGCAGTGGACAGTGCAGACAACTAGCGGCGTCTTCACTGCAGACCAGGTCGTCGTTGCACTTGATGCGCGCAGTGCAGCGAGTGTGCTGACGGCAGTTCCTGAAGTCCACGAACCACTGAGTCAGATGTACGTCGGTGACGTGATTGTCTTCGCTGCCGTCATTTCGTCCGAACTTCTCGACCAGGACCCGCTCGGCTCCGGAGCATTGATTGCACCAAGTACCCCAGGCCTGCGGGCCAAGGCCATCACCCATGCGTCGTCGAAGTGGGGGTGGATCCGCGAGTCCTATGGCCCAGGACGACACATGATCCGGCTGTCCTATGGACGCGACGGAGTAATCCAGGAATCCCTCAACGAATTGCCAGACATCGCGCACGCCGACCTGGAACTCTTGCTCGGCAGCTCTCTCCCAGTTTTCGAGGACACCTACGTGGCGCGCTGGAGTGGGTCTCTTCTGCACCCTCGCGTAGGGCACCGAGCCAAGGTCGCGCAACTGCGCGCGGCAGTCGCCGGCACCCCTGGCCTTTCGGTGGCCGTGTCTGGCATGGCCGGCAATGGTCTAGCCGGCACCATCGGGCAGGCTCGCGCCTCTATCGACAAGGTGCGAAACTGAGGCATGGTCACTTCTGATGTACGAGTCGCTTCGGCGCCCAAGCTCACGGCGCGCGAAGCCAACGAGATCATTCGCTACACCTGCTGGACTGCGTTCAAGCGCATAGGACAGCCGAGCGCCTTGGCAAGTGAGGAACTCGAGCAACTCCTAGCCAAGTGGGCAGATCTGGACATCGTGGTCCGCGGGCTCTATGACATCTCCGGGATGCGCGCCGATGCTGACGTCATGACATGGATCCACGCCTCAAGTGCGGACGCCATTCAGAAAGCGCTGCGCGACTTGCGTCGCAGCGAGCTTGGGAAGTCAATTGAGGTCACCTGGTCGGGCATGGCCATGCATCGACCAGCTGAGTTCAACAAGTCTCACGTTCCCTCGTTCATGTTGGGCAAGGAGCCAAAGGAGTGGGTGTCGGTCTACCCATTTGTGCGCTCATATGAGTGGTACCTGCTGCCCGAGGAGGAACGCCGCGAAATGCTCTTCGAGCACGGCATGATGGGTCGCGACTATTCGGGCATTCAGTCAAACACCGTTGCTGCCTTTGCCCTGGGTGACTACGAGTGGGTGCTGGCCCTTGAGTCTGATGATCTGGATGAAATCGTCGACATGATGAGAACTCTTCGCTCTGCAAAGGCTCGCCTGCACGTACGTGAAGAAGTGCCCTTCTTCACGGGTCGGCGATTGGCAGCAGCCGAGTGGGTCGACAGCCTTCGATGAGCTATGACGCAATCCTGCTTGCCTCATTTGGCGGGCCAGAAGGTCCAGACGACGTCATTCCCTTTCTTGAGCGAGTGACGCAAGGTCGCGGCATCCCGCGCGAACGGCTCGACGAGGTCAGCCAGCGCTACCAGCGCTTCGGTGGGGTCAGTCCGATCAATCAGCAGAACCGCGAGCTGATGAATGCCTTGCACCATGAACTGATGGATCGCGGGATCGATCTGCCGATCTACTGGGGAAACCGCAACTGGGATCCCGACTTCACTGATGCCATCCGCACTCTCGACGAAGATGGCAGAACCAGGGTGCTGGCAATCGCGACAAGCGCCTACCCGTCGTACAGCGGATGTCGTCAGTATCGCGAGAACATTGCTGCTGCACTCGACGAAGCAGATGCTCCGCAGATCAGCGTCGACATGGCTTTCCCGTACAGCAATCGACATGGCTTCACAGCCCACGTGATTGAGGTGCTGTCCAACGCGCTTGTCTATCTCGTCAATGACAATCACCTTGAAGCTGCCATCGATGTGCTCTTCACCACCCATTCCCTACCCACTGCAAGTGCCGAAACCTCGGGTCCGGCGCCGCATGTGTACCCGGGTCTGTACGTGAAACAGCACGAGTCGGTGATCGCTGACGTGATGCGCGTTGTCGGCATTGCCACAGGCCTGCACCCGCGAAGTCGACTCGTCTTCCAGTCGCGCAGCGGCGCTCCCGAGACACCCTGGCTCGAGCCTGACGTCAACGATGCACTTCGCGAGATCGCTGCCCAAGGACAGACCACAGCTGTCGTGCTCGTACCCATCGGTTTTGTCAGCGACCACATGGAAGTGATGTGGGATCTCGACACTGAGGCGATGGGCACTGCCGAGGAACTCAACCTCGCCTGTGTGCGAATCCCGACACCCGGGATCTCGCCTTCATTCGTCAGTGCACTCGCCGATGTCATAGAAGATGCACGGCTGGGTGAACCAACGCGCACTGATCTCGCCGGCCTTTGCTCGGGCACGTGCTGCCCCAACCCCCGATCAGAATTGCCGACGATCCCTGGGGTCTAGGCTCCTCAGCATCATGAACCTGAACGAGCGGCCGCGGCGACTTCGTCGCACTGATGCCCTGCGTACGCTCGTCCGACAGGTGCACTTGGATGCTGGCAACTTCATCCTTCCGATGTTCGTGCGCGAAGGCGCGATCGAGCCAGTGGCCATCGGTTCGATGCCAGGCGTTGTGCAACATTCACAGTCATCGCTCGCGAAGGCCGTAAACGATGCAGCTGCTGCAGGTGTCGGCGCAGTCATGCTCTTCGGCGTCCCGTCAACAAAGGACGCCAATGGCGATGCGGCCTGCGATCCACACAGCATTCTGGCCAATGCGATTCGATGGACCAAAGCCGAACTCGGCGATGCGATGCCAGTGATCGCAGACTTGTGTCTTGACGAGTTCACTACGCATGGTCATTGCGGGGTGCTCGATGCACACGGAACCGTCGACAACGATGCAACCCTGGCTCAGTACCAACGCATGTCACTCACCCTTGCCGATGCTGGCGCCGACATCCTCGGATTGAGCGGGATGATGGACGGGCAAGTCGGGGCCGTGCGCGAAGCACTCGACGCTGCCGGATCAACGGACACTGTTCTTCTGGCGTATGCCGCCAAATTCGCAAGCGCCTTCTACGGACCCTTTCGTGATGCAGTGGAATCAAGTCTCGAGGGCGACCGTCGCTCCTATCAACAGGACCCAGCGAACGTGACCGAGGCGATCCGTGAGGTGCGGCTGGATGTTGCCGAAGGCGCTGACATCGTGATGGTCAAGCCCGGGCTGCCGTATCTGGACATCATCGCCAGAGTTGCCAATGAAGTCGACGTTCCCGTCGCGGCCTATGTGGTGTCTGGAGAGTCGTCAATGATCGAGGCCGCCGCCGCTGCGGGAATGATCGACCGCGAACGGGCGATCTTGGAAACCCTCACCTCAGTCAAGCGCGCTGGAGCCGACATCATCGCCACCTACTGGGCAACTGAGGTTGCCCACCTGCTGAATCGATAGCCAATGACAACTTCGCAAGAGTGGTTCAACCGTGCGCAGAACGTGATCCCCGGTGGCGTGAGCTCACCAGTGCGGGCCTTTCGTTCGGTTGGCGGAACACCTCCGTATGTGGCGAAAGCGCACGGCTCTCGCATCACTGATGTCGAAGGAAAGACCTACGTCGACCTCGTTGGCGCATGGGGACCAGCAATCCTTGGACACGCCAACTCGGACGTAGTAGCAGCAGTGACCGCAGCAGCGCAGGACTCCTTCTCCTTTGGCGCTCCATGCCCCCCTGAAGTCGAACTCGCTGAAGCCATCGTCGATCTGGTCAATGCGATAGAGAAAGTCCGCTTCACGAACTCCGGCACCGAGGCCGTGATGACGGCCCTGCGCATTGCACGCGCTGCAAGCAATCGTTCCGTCATTGTGAAGTTCGCCGGTTGCTACCACGGTCATGCCGATTCAATGCTCGCTGCGGCTGGCTCTGGCGTTGCAACCCTTGGCTTGCCGGACTCCCCGGGCGTCACGGCAGGTTCCGCGCAAGACACCGTGGTACTCCCATACGGTGACGTCCCGGCTCTGGAAGCGCTATTCAATCTGCGAGGGCAGGACATAGCAGCGGTGATCACCGAGGCGATTCCCGCAAACATGGGAGTCGTGCCACCGCCACCGGGCTTCAACCAGCGAATTCGAGATCTCACCGCGCAGCATGGTGCGCTGTACATCTTCGATGAAGTCATGACCGGATTCCGGGTTGCTGCCGACGGCTGGTGGGGCAAGGAAGGCAAGCAGGAGCAGTGGACCCCCGACCTATTCACCTACGGCAAGGTCATTGGCGGCGGCATGCCACTTGCTGCTGTCGGCGGTAGCGCAGCGATCATGGATCTGCTGGCTCCTGCCGGTCCCGTGTACCAAGCGGGAACGCTCAGCGGCAATCCACTTGCCACCACGGCAGGGCTTGCCACCCTGAAGCTTTGCACTTCAGATGTCTACGAACATCTCGACGCAACGGCCAACGCCGTTGCGAACATCGTCAGCGCGGCTTTCACCAAGTACGGGATCGAGCATCAGACGCAGATCGCCGGCAACCTCTTCAGCTTCTTCTTCACAAGCCAGGAAGTGAAGAACTACGACGATGCCAAGACTCAAGACACTGCAGTCTTCGGCAAGTTCTTCCACGCAATGTTGGAGAAGGGCGTGTGGCTGCCACCGTCGGCCTATGAAGCCTGGTTTGTGTCAGCAGCGCACGACGACGACGATCTTGCGATCATCGAGAAAGCAGCGAATGACTCGGCGAGATCAGCCGCCGAGTAGGGGGTGCTTCTAGGCTTCAATGATTCGCTGCTGCTGGGCGCGCAGTGACATGACAAGGGCCACGATCCAGCCGATGATCGTCCAGCCCAGCAGCAAGTTGACCCAGAACACCGACCAGTGCGGAACGTCGCGGACAGCGGCGATCGCCCAAGGCAACATGTATCCGGCGCTCAAGAGCGCAACGATGACGGCTACGACCTTGGTTGTAGTCCATGAACGCTTTGCGGGTTCGATCTGAAACTGGCTCATAGTGGTCGATCGTATGCGGCGGTCATCGTCAGCACTGATTGACTTGGCACCCACGTTCCCCACGTTCAACACGACAAGAAAGAATGACCACCGCACGCGCCCGTAGCTCAATGGATAGAGCAACAGGTTTCTACCCTGTCGGTTGGGGGTTCGAGTCCCTCCGGGCGCACTTTTTGTGAGGAAATCCTGATAACACATGCCACAGATGGGCCCAACTTGTACAAACGCTATACAAACCCCTGCATACCGAGACTCTCCGCAATGGCATTGGCCGCCGTCTCTTGGGGTCCCTGAAGCAGGTGCCCGTACACATCTGTCGTTGTCCGATGACTGGCGTGCCCAAGCAATTGCTGAACCTGAGTCGATGACACATTTGCCATAGCAACTGTGGCCGCGTAATGCCTGAGCCCGTGAAAGGACGTTTCGTACCCAACCTTGCGAGCATGATTCTTGAGTTCGCGCCGTTTATTGTGAGGGTCACTCACAGTTCCAATTGCGGTGGGGAAAACCAGGTCGTTGTCCTCCCAGGCCAGGGCCGCAAGACGATTGGCTGCAATCTCCACTCGCTGCTCGCGCAAGGCCTGTACCGCTGCCGGAGTCAGACGGATGCTACGAACACGCCCCGTCTTGGTACGCCGCCCGATGACAGTCTGCCCGGCACGATTCACGGTCAGGGTTTGCGCGAGAACCCAAGTCCCAGCATCGAGGTCCAAATCCGACCATTTCGTCGCCAGGCCTTCACCAACCCGAGCACCAGTCGACACCAAAAGCACCAGGAGGCGACCAAGTGCCGTTCCTTGAGTGCTTTCCAGGAGGTCGCGGACTTCCGTCGATGTCGGCACAACGATGGGCTTAGGCGGCCTCGCGTTCTCGGGCAGTCGAGCGTGTCGGACGAGGTTTGTGCTGAGGACTCGGGATGCCACGGCATCGGACATACAAGCGGACAGCGCCTTCTTTACGTTGCGAATTGAGTTATGCGAAAGTCCGGCCTCCGCAAGCCGATCGAAGAGACTTTCCACCATTGGAGTGTTGAGCGCGGCTAAGCGCACTCCACCGATTGAAGGGAGCACATATGACACGAGACATCGCTCGTACTCACGAACGGTCGATTCCCGTCGTCGTAATCCAGCGCGATCAACCAGCCAGTCCTCAACGTAGCGCGCAAGCGAGACATTCTTGTCCACTGCGATCTCGCCCGTTCTAACGCGCGAAAGCATCGATTGCAGCAACTTTTCCGCACCGTTCTTTGTCTTTGCAGATCGACGTACGCTTTTGCCTGTGATGGGATCCTGGATCGCTGCGATCCAAAGCCCATCACTTTTCCGCTTGAAGACGCTTCCCATTCCGTTGGCGCGCTTCATTTCTTGCCTCTCCCCTGTTTGCCCGTCCTTCTCTTAGCGGGCGGCTGGCCATGGACATCTGCG